>SABV01000042.1 GCA_009928855.1 Erysipelotrichia bacterium
TTCCATTACAGAATTCTCGGGGCTTATTGGATACCAGGGGATCTGAGCCTGCCAGCAGGAAAAAAAACGTAACATGTATGTCGAAAATGAGCTAAAAAAGCTATGTTCAGCCAGCCACAACACTCTGTCTGCAGAATTATCGGCTATTTTGTCATAGCTCGCGCTAAGTTCCGCAAGGGGAAACGAAGGCGCAGACACCGGAATTTTGAAGGTAAAAACAAGTTTCCAGTCATGAACAGCAAGACTGCACGCGCCGCATGTAAATGGGAAGTGCAGCATAAAAACCAAACAGAATAACCAGCTGAAATTGCGCTTCATAAGCTACAAATTAGCATAGAGAAATCACTGGTGCAAGACAATTACAGGCGAAGACCAGATCGGCGGATTTCTGCTATTTTTGCAGGAACGGGAGTTCGGGTATAGTTCAAGTTTTCTGCATGGTTTGGAACACCTGCCTGGCGACCATCCTGAGCAATTTTGGCAAGACATTTCAGCAAACAAGGCGCCTCAAGCTGACTTGATCGATATGGAATTTCGATATAAGAACGACAACCACGCGTATCTATTTTACAAACATCAATAATAGAACCGTCATCTATTTTTTCGTTCATCCAGTGAATTGAAAACCCGGTCGGGCGACCTTCGACCCAGGCCCACAGATCACACATGGTACCGCGATTATCAGGCAAAAGACCATGATGAATATTTATGCAGCCAATCGTTGGAAGTTCAAGAACCGGTTTTTTATAAATATTACGAGTACGCATATTGACAAGCAGATCAGGAGACTGTGCCCTTATAAAATTTATAGAAGCCTGGCTATTTACGGTAGCACAGCGAAAAAGCCTTATTTTTCGCTCATTTAAAACTTTAACCCTTGTATCGTTGATTCTTGCACGAAGTGTATTGCGCAAAAGAGCAAAGCTGACATCAGGAGCTCCGATGGCAAGAAGACCAAAAATGTTTTTAAAAAGCAGTTTTAAAGGCACTTTTATCATGATCGCAGCAGCGATTTCTATTCCGGAAGGCAAAAAAGAGGGGTTGGTAACTCTTTCTATCAGAGAGAGATAATTGTCTTTTACATAGGTAACATCAGAAGTGACATAAATAACTCTCATATCAGCCTCTCATTACTGGATTCATGCCACCAGAACGCCCGTAGCTGGCGTGCGCATGCGTAAATTCATCAGATGCCATCGCTCCGATAATGGAAATTTCTCCGGCCAGAACGCCAGCAGCAAGTATTTCGGCAAATTTGTGGGCATTGCCAGCGCCGGCACATTGCATTATCTGCAGGCAGCTGTTCTGTGTCGGCAACCTGGTACCGCCACCGATAGTGCCGACCATAATCCCCGGAAGCGTCACACTTACCTGAAGGTCGCCTTCTACCATCTGCAAATAGGTTATACCTGCCGCCGATTCGGCCACGCAGGCTGGATCTTGACCTGCCGCGATGTAAACAGCTGCCAGCGTATTGGCATAATGGGCCTGAACTCCAAAAGCATGGGCCTGAATAGATGTCAGCATCGACAAATCTGCAAGTTTGCACATTCGCTCTGGTGTCGTGTGCAAAACTTTTCTTACAATATCGCCAGGAATCCGGCACACGGCCACAATTTTTTTACCACGATTACCGGTAAAATTTATGCTGTTGATTTTTTTGTCGCCAGAAAGATTCGATTCGAGAAACCAGTCGTTAATTTTTCCCGGGTAATTTTTGAGGATATAGTCAACCGCGCAACGGGTGGCAATAGTTGTCATGTTCTGCCCAGATGCGTCACCAGTACTGTAGCTGAACCGCAAAATCAGCTGACAGCCGATGGGAAAATGCTCTATTTCTTTGAGTTTACCATGCTTTGTAGTACTTTCTGCACTTGTGCAGATACCCGCAAAATTCTGGTTAATCCATGCCGAGAATTTTTCGAGTTCTTCCAGATCACTAAAAATAAATACGGGCGTTCTGACGATGCTATCGTTGACAACCCTGACTTGAGCGCCGCCAGACATGGTGATTACCTGGCAACCACGCGCCACAGATGAAACAAGGGCTCCTTCAGTAGTGGCAAGCGGCAAGTAGAATTCACCAGCAGCATGACGCCCAAGAATCTTCAGCGGGCCGCAGATGCCCACCGGCACCTGAACAAAACCTAAGAAGCTCTCTATGTTACCCGAAAACTCGCCAGGTTTGGCTGGCGCCGGAAGGTTGAACGCGTGAACGCCGGTAAAATCACGCACAAACTGCTGTCTTGCGGCAACTGCTTCCGGAGAAAAATCGAGCATTGCGGGAAGTCTTGAACCGATCTGCAAATTGTTGTCTGCCAGAACATTATTCATATCCACTTTTCTGGCAATATGTGCATAAAGGTCTGCAAAAGTTTCGGCGGGCATGCCAATCATGTCTTTGCACGACACCTTGAAACGCTTTTCCAAACCGATCAACATGGCGATAATACCCAGAGAATCGAGCTGCATGAATGAATCAAGACGGGTAGAAAGACTGATTTTTTCGTGAGCCACATTCAAAAAATTCGCTATTTCGCTCTGAAAAAGATTAAAAAATCCTTCATTCTGCGACTCTGAGTGCATGTTTTTTTGCATCTCGACAGCTTTTGATGATGGATCAGCGCCCAACATGGCCGCCACCTCAAATCTCTTTATCTTTGCGCTGGCCGAACGTGGAAGAGGCTTATCGACGATAAAAATACGGCGAATTTTTTCGGCTTCAGGCCAGTTTGCAACTTTACCACGGATATCCTTTTCTACGAATTCATGCACCTTGCCGCTGTTGCTGTAGTCCCGAAAGAAATCATTGCGTGCGAACAAGGCCATTGCGGGTATTTCAAGGCCATCAGAACAATAGCCAAATATTACATACTCTTCGGCGTATGGCAAAGAGCCCAGTCTCAGCTCAAGCTCATCCGGGTAAACATTCAACCCGGAAGACGATATTATAACCTCTTTAGCGCGACCTCTGATATAAACGTAGCCATCATTATCTATTTCAGCCAGATCACCCGTCTTGAAATATTCCCCCTCAAACAACGTCTCATCAAGCTCGGGCTGCCCGAAAACGCCAGAAAAAATTGTTGGCGTGGATATCAAAAGCTCACCAACACCATTCAACGGGTTAGAAATTTTTACTTTAACCCCTTCAACAGCTTTCCCAACAGATTCTAACGGCGCATTAAGACCAATAAGCACACCTGCCGCCGTTTCTGTCATACCAAAACCCTGCAGGGTTTTTATTCCCCGTGAGATCATCAGTTTCATAATCTGCGGCCGAGGTGCCGCCCCACCAATAATGATCGTAAGAGAAGGCAGTTGCAATTCAGGCGCCTGCATCAGTCCCATGGCAAGAAGTTCAGCAAGCCTCGGAACAGCCAGCAGGTAGGTAGCATGATGCCTCAGCAGAACCTGCATTATTTCTGCCGGATTGAAACTGTTACATACTATAAAAGTCGAATGGCAACTCAACATTACCAGCCCTGAATCGATAAGGGCGAAAACATGAGTAAAGGGCAAAAGCGCAAGCATGGTATCTTCGCTTCTATAGCCCGAAATTTTTGTTCCCAGTTTCACCGATTCAACAAATGCCTTATGACTGAGCATGATTCCCTTGGGCTTGCCTGTTGTGCCAGAGGTATAAACCATGGCAGCGATGTCATGTGGTTTTATATCGCCCGCACAGCCATGGGGGTTCACAGAGTTATCAATGCAGAAGACGTCAAAATAGAGGTTCAACGTGGTTTTAATTTTGCAACCTGACAGCATAAATTCTGCATAGCGGTTTTCAAATCTTCGAGAAATTATAATCAACGAGGGATTGCAATCTTCTACTATCGCATGAAAACGTTCGACGGCAATGTTTCCATCTACTGGTACGGCAATAGCGCCTGAACCGGCTATACCCAGAAAAATTGGCAGCCAGTAGAGATGGTTTTCGCTAACAAAGATAACTCTGCCGCCCTTTTCCACGCCCGTTTCTCTAACAACCTGAGATACAAATTCGACTTCTTCACAGAGATTCTTGTAGGTCAGCTTATTGCTTTTGCCAGAGGCGTCATCCTGAATAATGGCGTTTTTATCGGCAAATTCTGGCGCGAGAATAGTTTTAAGGGTATCGGCAAACATCGGTTACTCCTAAATCTTCAGAGGCTCTTTAAGAACAGCCTAAATGATACCCTATATTATGTTTTTTTAAAACTCATAACCGGCCCGAAGTCTTATATCTTTCTGCATATCAGAATCTGAACCCCCCGTTATTACCGCACCTGAAAGTTCAACATAGCCCCATTGAACGCGGCGCCGCAGGCGACCTTCAAGATTCTGCACCGATCCGCCGCTATTTTCAAGACGCGTATCTTCAACGCCAATACCAAAGTTTGTTTTTTGTGAAATCTGGCGCTCAGCACGGGCATAAATAGTGCGGCTTGCAGATGCGGGCGTTGATTCGACAGTATAGCCAATGCTGGCGTTATCGCGATTAACAGCATGCCACGAAATATTACCATCATAAAACCAGGTTTCAGGTATTTCGGGTCCGTCAAACCAGAACTGACTGCCAACACCTGCTTCAAAATAGATCTGACCGCTTTCAAGACCGGCATAATGCCTCATGATGCCAGAATCTGATGTGTCGCCCTTCAAAAGTCTATAATCAGAAGTCAGATCAAATTTATGAGGGTCGATATATTGCATGGACAAATGTAATGAATCAGTGGCGCTGCCACCAAGAAATTCGCCACTGATACGAAAATCGGTTGAATTATAGCCGAGCATTGCACCGCCAAAGCTTTCGTCGAACTGCTTTACCGCTTTTACAGCCATAAAGGCATTATTGTTAAAAGTATAGTGCAGACGGCCTTCGCCAAAAGAAGGCTGACCGGAGTTTTGCGAATCAATTGGCGCGATTCGACCAAAATCAAGTGAGCTCTTAAGTCGGTTGCCCCACGGATAAAACCATGATGCACCATCGACGGTCTGCAGAAGATTGTTGCCGGTAACTATTCTTCCAGCTTTGAATTCAAGTGGACTGGACATGTTATAGCCCTTAAAAGATGCCTGGTAGAGGTAATTTTTTTCGGGTGCGGTGCCATAAAGATCTTTATAGAGAACATGGCGATAATTAAATTCACTCACCAGATTGGTGGTCTTACGAGTGTAAACGAACCGCTGCGCTGATTTTTCTCTATAGGGGCTAAAAGGAGTGTCTGTGTTGCTTTCTTCCCGTTCAAAAACGGGCACGGGCATCAGGCTACCCTCGGGTCGAGTTGAAGCCAGCAAAGAACCAGCAGCAGGGCAAAGCCACACTGCAAGCAGCATTAACCAGAGAATTGTCTGCCTTCTGTTAATGTTTATTTCCCGGGATCTATTTTGTTCCTTCAAAAGAAATTATCGGAAAAAAACCGGAAAAGCATTAAATAAGCCTTAAAACTTATTACGACTTCGCAAAAAAATAAAATATTCACATTTGTATTGCACTGGCAGACGGGGTTGAATTTTTACCAGGTTGGTTCTATACTGATGACACTTTAGGCAGAATTCTGCCGGCTGGAGCCTGTTATGACAATAAAAAAAGAGTTGCTTGAGATTCTTGCGTGTCCCGCCTGCCACGGCAAAATAGAGCATGACGAAGAACGTGATACTTTAAATTGCCTTGATTGCAAACGCATATACCCGATAAAAGACGACATTCCGGTAATGCTTGTAGAAGAAGCCACCATGCCCCCCCATTCTGGCGATTCAAAGCGTTGAAAGGAACAGCCATGACAGGTCTGCACGTAAACATAGCTTACCCACGCATGACGGCAGAAGGCTTCGCTTTTCTGGCGCAACAAGATCTGCACCCTGAATTTTATTTTTGCGGCGACTCTATAGATACCATCGAGCGTGATGTAATCGAAGGGTTTAAGAAACTGGTCGAAACAAAAAATTTCAGATCGACGTTGCACGCCCCTTTTTACGACCTCAACATTGGCTCACGAGACCGCAGCATAAGAATAGCAAGCCTTGAGCGTCTTTTCTGGGCACTTGAAACAGCCGCTATCCTTGGCTCTAAAATAGTTGTTGTTCACCCAGGCTACAGTGTAGCTCCCGGCGACACTGATATTGATTCATGGCTGAAACGTGCAGAGCTTTTTTTAAACAAGCTGATTGAACATGCCGCATCATTGAAAATCAAGATTGCATTTGAAAACATCTACGACAACAAACCTGACTATCTTTGCAAACTTCTGCAAAACACCGATGCTTCTAACACTGGCATCTGCTTTGACGTTGGCCATTACAATATTTTTTCTCAAATCCCGATGAATGAATGGTTTGCGAGGCTTGGAAGCCGCATCTATGAGTGTCATCTGCACGACAACGATAAAAGCACCGATCAACATAAAGCGATGGGCGATGGCAACATTGATTACAGACCGCTGATAGAATGGTATAACTCACTGCCGGCAGAACAAAAACCAGTTCTTACGCTTGAGCAGCCAGATAAGAACCACATTTTGAAATCAATAAACCTGCTGAGAAGCTGGGGAATCTAAAAACAGAAAAAAATATTACCGGCAAGGCAAAATTGACATAAAAAAATACCGACCCTGACGGTCGGTATTTTTTTTATGCTCAGATCAGTTTATACAGCTGCTATTTTCCACTCTTGAGAAGCGAGTTATACAGATCGAGATTCTTTTTATATGCAGAGTAAGAACTCTGGGCCAAGGCAGCGTCACCCTTCTGCGTGGCATCCATGTAGCTCTTATATGCTGCCAGATAGTTGTTATAAGCAGTCTGCGAATCTTTTACCTCAACAGCAGCCGGGGCGGAGGGGGTTGCGGCCGGTTCTTTCTTAACCGTCGTCGTTGTCGGCTCATCATTAAGCTGAGCGATAAAGTCAGCAGTAGCAGCACTTTCTGCGGCTGCCGCTTTAGGGTCTACCGAGCTTTGAGAGATGTTAACATTCTTTTTGCCGAACAATTTCTGAATCCCTGAAACTACAAGACGAGCCAGAAGGCCACCAGCGACAGCTCCCACGGCCAACATGGGAAATCCCATTCCGATACATAATGCGCCACCAGCTATTGCGCCGGCGACTGTCGCAAAATTTGCGACGCTGGAGGTTGTCCAGTTGAGAACTTTTTTACCGACAATAAAACCACCGACTGCGCCAACGGCCATTCCGAGAGGTCCACCACCAACTGCCATGCCCACAGCGCCACCAAGAACCCCGGCTGCAACCGCGCCAACATTTACAAAAATGGACTTGGCGACGTTTCCAACTGAACTTAGCAACGAAGCGTGAACTGGCGTCACAGGCGCAACGGCGACCCACATCGAAAACAGCATAGACAATATCAGCATAGTAGAGACATTATGCCTCTGGCTATAAGTAATGGTCATCATGGTTATTCCTCCTGGCTGTCGAGCACAATCAAGAATCGAAACATGCCTAAATTATAAGGATCAAAATCTCAAGTCGCAAGGGCCCGTACACTTATTTTTCAGTTTTGTATATGAGAAAATCTTCGATCTCTTTAAGTCGGGTAAGAATTTCAGGAGAAAGAATATCACGATTAAAACGTGAGAGAGCCAATTCTATGCCACGGTCCTGAACGCCGAGAGTCCAGATTCCGCCATCGAAAGAATCTTTTTTCATAACTTCAGCGGCCTTAACCAGAGCATGATCTATTCGCTTAACCATGCTCGCCGGAATTTTTCCGGGGGCAGTGCGGCTCTGGTCAGAATCAACGCCGATAACCATAAAATTAGCGCGGCGGGCGGCCTGAATCAGGCCGAGGCCACTTTTTCCCGAAGCGTGATAGATAACGTCAGCACCCTGCCCGGCAATATCAAGGCCGAGATTGAAAGCTTTGTCAGCCATATCGAAAGCCTCCGGAGTGACACCAATATAGCGCGAAACAACTTTTGCGTCAGGTTTTACAAATCTGACACCATTTTTAAAACCGCGCTCGAAACTGGCAATAACAGGAGAATCCATGCCACCGAGAAAACCAACAACATCACTTTTGGTTATCAAAGCCGCAAAAGCACCGGCATAAAAAGAACCCTGCTCTTCATCGAACAGAATAGACAGAACATTTGGCACAGTAACAACCGAATCTAGCAATACAAAACGGGTATCTGGAAATTCCTGTGCGATTCTTCTCACTGCATCATTGGCAAAAATGCCGACGGCACAAACCATATCCATCTTGCGTTCACAAAAATAGCGAAGAGCATGTTCTATACTACCGATGCTGCCGGGCTCTATCACTTCCACAACGCAGTCTCCGGATTTGCGCAGTTCGACAATACCGTCATAGGCGGCGTCATTAAAAGACTCATCCCTTAAGCCACCTATCGAAAGAACCACGCCAACCCTCAAGGCTTCTGCAAAAGAGGGCAAAGACAACACAAACACCAGCACCAGAGCCAACACTACAGATCTCAGTTTCATTTTTCCTCCTGAATAATCCTTACCAGTCTTCACTTCTGCCCACAAGAGGCTTACTTTCAAAAATACCAAGACGCTTGAGAACACGTTCAAGAGCAGCCATAACTTCAGGGGCGAACTTGCCCTTTTCGTTTTTCATCTCGTTAAAACTTTCGAGATAGGTTCTTTCGATGGCATAGGGCCGATAATGAGTCATAGCATCGAAAGAATCAGCCACAGCAATTATCAGAGAACCCAAATGAATCTCTTCAAGCTTCAATCCGCGAGGATAGCCGGAGCCATCTGGAGACTCATGATGACCCAAAACGATTTCCGCGATCATCTCCATACCTGGGATTTCTCGAATCATGGCCGCACCAATAAGGGAATGGGCCTCGACCTTTTTGCGTTCTTCCTCGTCGAGAGGCCCGGCCAGTTCGAGCAGTTCATCTGGCAAACCTATCTTGCCAATATCGTGAAGCATTGCTGCCAGCTCTATGTCTGCGAGCTCCCGTTGCGAAAGCCCAAGTTCACCGCTAATGGCAACACTGAAATTTCTTACCCTGTCCCAGTGGCCAACATGCTCACGCGATTGATTCTCGAGAATTTTCATAGTCAGGCCGAGAAGACATTCGAGTCGAACAAAATCGGTCAGCATTTTAAGTGATTCTTCGGCGTTTGCAGGCAGCTCCCATTGTTCCATGCCGCAACTTGCTGATACAGGCGCTCTGAGGCTGATCAGCCAGCTGGTATTATTGAGAGAAAAAGACTTCCAGAGGCGGCCGCCAAAACGGCTGACTCCTGAACCGACAAGTTCTTCTGGAAAATCAGTTGGCGGCAAAATCCCATTTCGATCGTGACCACGCCAGATGCCGCCCCATGGGAACCACAGCTGCAAATCGCTTCCGATGGCAGCCAGATTCTCATTGAGAATTCCCAGTGCTGTTTTCCAGACACCTGTAATACAGCTAAGTTCCAGGGGTTTCATAGGTATCTCCAGTCACAATTTAAAATCAGGCATAAATTTATGTACCGCCAGTATAACAGATTGCCCCCTCATCGTAAAATTGATATACTACCTTAAATCATTATTCCGGGGGGAGCTTCTTCAATGAGCACTAATTATGAAAACAGAATCACACTGAATCCTGCTCTAATAGTAGGACTCGGCGGAACAGGCAAAAAATCTCTCATCAATTTTAAAGAAACTTTTTTAAACAGCCCCCAGGTAAAAAAAGCTTACGCCATTTCGGGTGGCAGAGAGCCGGCGCTTCCAGATTTTATCGACCTTCTGTGCATTGACACCGACATTTTTGACGCAAGCCAACCCGAAGAAGAGACCAAAACAACCACCCGACTCACAGAGAGCGAATATCACCAGATAAACATTCAAAATGCCGGTCAGATAACCGGCAATCTTGACTCAGACACGTATAGTTACCTCTATGAATGGTTTCCGCAGAAGCTAAAACATCACATCGGCCAGATAAGTCAGGGCGCTCACCAGTTCAGATTTACCGGCCGGTTTGGAGTATTCGTGGATGTACAAAAGATTTTTCAACAGATCAAGGCCAAAGTAAGCAAAATCATGGCCCGCAGCAACGTCAACCAGGACGACATTATCGTTCCGCTGACCAACAAACAGGGACAGATTCTGACGCCAGAATTTTACATTGTCGGCTCTTTGTGCGGCGGCTCGGGCGCGGGCATGTTTCTCGACATGGCTTATCTTATAAAAATGGCTTACTATCAGCTCTCAGGCGGAAAAGGGAAGCCGACTATCATCGGTATAATGCTCACTCCAGAGGCCTTCACGCAAATTGCCATAGATCCGAACGTCAATTCTACGGGCCGCCTAGAAGGCAATGGTTATGCCTCTCTCGTCGAGCTCTTCTACTTCATGCATAAAGAAAAATTTCCGCCAACACGTTCAGCCAAAGATATAATCAATCAGGACCGCCGCAATAAGTTCATGGTAAATTTTGGGCCGGTCGGCAAGAGCAATGACGCTACTACTTTTGGCTCAGTCAGCGAAGAATCGCCATTTGACCAGTGTTATCTGCTCGGAACAAGCAATCAGGATGATATTCCGACTTATTACAACATAGCTTCAGAACTCATCTTCACGAAACTTGCGACCCAGCTTCGTCAGGCACAGAATTCAATGCTCGACAATGCTTCGCAGATTCTCGGGCAAAACAGCTCAGATCTCGAAGGAAAACAGCTTAAATGCTTCAGCTCTGCCGGGTTTAAAAGCTTTTATTACCCGCTCGATGTAATCCGTGAGCTATATACCTGCAAGCTTGCCATGGACGTGACATACTGGCTAAAACTGTCTGTAGATCGCATTTTAATCGATTCAATGGTGCAGGAATTCGCAGAAAACAACCCGAGCAAACTCGACCTTACCCCAGAAGGCCTGTTTATGATGACTAAAACCATCATTGACCGCAAGCAATACTGGGACAACCCGGTATTTCATACTCTGCGCACCACCTCCAAACAGAAAGAAGGGGAATCGGCCTCTGCATTTATTTTGCGCCAGATTGACGAAATGAACCAGAATCGCGTCAAAAAAGACGAGATAAAAGCCAAGGTCAGGGTCAGTTTTGAGCAGAATGCCATTAAAGCAGGCGAGGTTCTGCTCGAAAAAATCATTGAAATAATAAACAATCCGGATCTTGGCGCCCAGATTGCCATAGATTTTCTGATTGCCTTTGAAAAATACCTGACCAGATACCCGCGCGAAATTCTGGTGCGCAAAGTTCAGGAAATCAAAGCAAAACTCGAGAAAGAGCAGCGAGAATATCGTGAAATAAGCAACCGCCTCAAAGAGAAACTCAGTGGTTTTGCCGGCCTTGGCGGAAAACTGATGGAACTCGGCACTATTTTGCATATGACCGACATAAACGAAGAACGGGAAAAATTGCTTAAAGAAGCCAAAGAAGCGGTAGACATGGAATACGAAATGTTCTGCATCTCATGCGCAGAAGATTTTCTCAGGTTTTTGAACGTTCAGGCCCAGTCAATAAGAAAACAAGTCGAAGTCTTTTCGGTCAGACTGGCTAAAATTTCAAAAGACGGCATGATCGAGCGCCAGTATGAACAATGCCTCGACCGCATCAAGCCCTATTCCAAAGTTCAAGACTTTATCCGCACTTACATTTTTGAAGAACGCGATATAGAACCATTTTACAAATATCTCCTTGGCGATCTCTCCAACAACGACATTGAAGGGGATTTTCTTGTAAAGATAAACCTTAAAGAAAACTGGGATAAATACACCAATCCCGAAGGCAATTCGCTCGAAAAAGACATCATGAATTATTGCCGAGGTGTTATTGAGCGTCGTCTGTTTGGTGGCATTGAAGAATTTATTCACTGGAAGGATTCAGTGAAGAAAGGGTTTAAAAAGAGCCTGGTGGAAAGCATGATGAACCAGTCAACCCCACTTATAACTCTTAACGATCGAGGCAACAACCAGCCACAACGCATGAATATTGTTACGCTGGGCATCTCAGATGAAAACAGCAAGCTTTCTGAAGAAATAAAAGATGCTCTACGCAAGGGAGACATTGGCGTAACTGTCGCTCCGACCCGTAATCCTTATGAAATAAGTCTGTTACAGACATTGCACGGCATCGCGCCCTACAACATAAGCGCCATAACCCAGTGGCATAACCTGTATCGCCAGAATAACGCCAAAATCAACTGCCATGCCATACTGACCAACGATGCCTACCCTGTTTTGTGGTCAAGCTATGGGCTCATACCCGCCAAAAAGCTCGAAGAGCATTACATGGTCTACCTGCTGCTGCGTTATGAACTGCTCGCAGACACCATACAGGGTAAACGTGGAATTGAATACAATGACGATCTGGTGCAGTATGAGCTCTGGTATCAGCAGGACAAACCACAACCGATAGGGCGCACCATAACCCAGCTGTTTGACTACCTTAAGAACAACACCATGGGAATATATCTCATAAGAAGCGTTTTTAATGAATACTGGAAAGCCCTGCCTTTCCCGAAACAACGTGAAATTATAAACAAACACCTGCCGATCATGACCGAGAAAGTCAAAAAACTTGAAGATGCAATCGAGGAAGAAATTAAAAAGAACCATGAAGTCAGCGCAGCCAGTGATGAGCTGCTCTCGATCAAACGTGGAATTCTCAGAATTCTTCTGGACTACAACGAGCAGTTCGAAAATATTCTCAGTCAGAGGCCTTCTGGCACCCTGGAAACAGAAACGCGGCCAGAGTAACAGAATTCTTCACAGAATGTGTTATTATATCGCCAACCTAATATGATTGTCGGGGTAAGAACTGATGGTTGAAGTAGCACCCGGAGGCGAACGCCTTAAAATTCCGGTCTGGAAATATGTTTTATTTCTGATTATCTGCGCATTATTACTTCTGGCGCTTCTCTGGCGCCTTATGGCATCTAACTTCGGTGCCAGTAACACGCTTCTCGAAAAATTACGCCATTACCTGTCTTTTGTCAGCGCTTTTCACCCTGATTTGAAACCAGAAGACGATTTTGGCAACGCGTTGAGAATTCATGGTATCGAAAAATCCGAAACCAGAAAATTTAATCTGTTTGTTTCATTAACAGACAAAAACGGCAGCCCGTTAAAGGTAATAAATCCGGCTAATGTTTTACTAAAAGCGACAGATGCTTCAGGAAACCCAGTCAACACTGTCATAGACAGGGTCAGACCCTTACACGGATATACTGACTGGGTTGATCAGATAAGCTTTTCGAGCGTCATGGACTATTCGGGCAGCATGTTTCCGGAGGACCTGACCGCAATTGAAGACAATTTTTCAGAGCTGATAAATCAGGTATTAATACCGTATTCGGCCATGGTTATTAAGTTCAATAACAAAGCTCATGAAACACAGTCGCTTACTACTGACAAAGGAATAATCAGCAACGCGATAAAAAAACGCATACCGTTACAGAACACTGCACTTTTTGACGGAATCGACATGGGAGTCAACAAGCTTCAATCGCGGCCCCATCTAAGGTTTGTAATTCTAACCACTGATGGCAACGACAATGCGTCGCTCGCCACAATCGATGAGGTTATCAGACGATGTCGGCTACACAATGTTTCGGTTTTTGTCTTCGGTTTTGGCTGGCTTGAAGTAAAAAATCTGCGCAATCTTTCTGACAGCACAGATGGCTATTACTCTTACGTTCCTGACAGTGGCAATCTCGGTGACTGGTTTAAAAAACTTTCAACAATCATCAATAATGTTCAGGTAATCGAGTTTTCCTGTTCTTCTGAAATGAATCAACCGGGAACAATAGAATTATCAATAGATGAAGGCGGGCAAAAGCTTACCCGCAAACGAATCTGGCAATAAAAGACTGTCTAAATCGACAGGGAGGCAAATATGCTGGGAAAAAACTTACACAGGGTCTTTCTAATTGTTTTGTTACTGTCTGCGGGCGCAATTATGACACTGCACGCAGAAATAAATTTCGACTTTGGACTTCCGCTTTTCGGGCACGAAGAAATCAGGTTTGAAAAAACAAAACCGGCAGACTTTAACCTTCAATTGCTGAAAAAATATCTCTCTGAACAACAGGGGACACCAATAAATCAACTGCACGCCATCAGTCGATGGTTCAGTCTTATAAAGCTTTCTGATGTTCCAAGGCGCGATGAACTGGTCAAGCTCAGCTCTGCTTTTTTTAACAATACAAATAAAAAAGATGTCAGCAGCGAACGGCAACTGCAGGAGATATTTTTTAACGGCCTGCTTCTGAGCCAGGACACGTCACCTGACCCCGAGAACCTCAAAGATCGCGCATACGAAGATCTGCTTTTAGAAGCTGAGGATAAACTGGCAAAAAACGCTGAATATTCGCTGGTTAAAGGCATAGTATTCCATCTTCTTAGAAACAGGCCCAACAACTATTTTCAGCTGATGAAGCCAGAAGAAGATCTAAAAAAGGCTCTGGCGTTTATTCCAAGGACGTCTTACCATTACTACGTAATGGGGCAGGCCTTCAGATTCCTTGGTTCCATGGATTCTTCACTCTTTCTTTCAATAGCGTCTTACGAAAAAGCCTCGTCACTGGATCCCCATAATCCCAAACTGCAAAACTCCCTTCTGGGAATTTATATGGGTTTGCACGAAGATTATCAGACTCGCAACAAACCAGAGCCTTTCTGGCTCGAAGAAGCAGTCTACAGAAAAATACTCGAACTTTCTCCACAAAATCCTCATGCTTTGAACAACCTCGGCTATCTGTATGCTGAATATGGTGTCAACACACAACAAGCGCAGGAGCTTTGCCAGAAAGCCGTCGATCTGGCCCCGGAGAATCCTGGTTTTCACGACAGTCTTGGTTGGGCAGCCTTTAAAAATCGTGATTATAAAAAATCAGAAGAAGAATTAAAACAATCCCTGTCTCTGAAAATGAATGTTTATGATCCCCACTATCACCTGGCAACGCTTTATTACGCTACAGGTGAGTTCGACAAAGCGATAGAACATTACGAAAACGCGATTCAGATTCGCCCCGAATCAGCAGAAGCCCTCAACAACCTGGCCTATCTTTACACAGAAGAAAACCGAAAAATAAAAGAAGCGATGATTATGGCCGAAACGGCCGTAAAACTTGAGCCTTCCAATGCGTCTTACATAGACACTCTCGGATGGGCACAATATCGACTGGGCAATCTGGACAAAGCCCTTGCCACGCTGTTAAAAGCTTCTCAACTGGCACCGGGGCAAAGTGAGATACTGCTGCACGTGGGGCGGGTATATCTCGACAAAAATGATTTAGACAACGCAATCACCTATTTGCGTGAAGCCTACAAGAATGACCAGAACCTCAAAGATCCTGACAATTCTCTTTATCTGGCTATCAGATTACGATCTTATCACTCTGCCCTCTCTGATTATCATGGAATCTTCGGCGACAAGGCTGATAAGGAAAAAATAAACAGCATCCTTATGGGGATAGCACGCCTTTATCAAGAAGAGAAACTTTATAACAAAGCAATCGAAATAAATAAACTTTGCGCAGAAATAAAGAATGGCGAACGTGACCTCAAACACGCATTGCTAAGCACTTACAACGTATCAGTAACTCCTGAGCCACAAAAAAGCACCGAAGCCTCAGCAACAGAGCTTATAAATGAGCAATCCCCAGAATTACCTGCGCAAACGAATGAAAATTTATTTACCGGACTGCCTCAAGAAACCAAACATCCACTGATTGTTTCTTTTGGCCCGCAGTTTTTCAAATGGTGCAGCAATTTTGTAGAGGCCACAGAACACTGGTCAGACAAAGCCGTTACCATATTCATCAGAAAACTATCGAAAGTTTCCCGTTCAGCAGTCATCAGAATAGAATCAAAATCCACACCGGGAAACAGATTATTGCAGCTCATTGCGAATTATCTGGAACAGTTTGATGCACAACAGATAACATCAGAAACTCCAGATTATATGGAATTCAAACTGGGCAAGCGCCACCTTTACGCCGCTGCTGAAGGCAACGCCGTGTATTTCAGCGCACGCCCCTTTGGCAAAGCAGAAATGCCTGCTCTTCTTAACAAACTTTGCCCAATTGCTTCCGAGCGTTTCATGGAAATAATATATAACTGGCCGCAATTACAGAAATTACTGCCCGGAATAGTGCGACCATTCGTGACCAATCCCTTCAAGCCTTTTACAAGGATTTATACCAGATATTCTTTAAAAGACGGCAATTTAAACGAATTTTCGGCAGCAACTACAGGCAGAGAAGAAAACGAAGACTTCATGAAACGCTTTGCCAGAGAGCTTTTTGCGTTCAAACTGCAGACGCTGGCCATGGGCATTGAGACAACAATCAAAGTTCGCGCAGATAAAGAAATCATCTATATTTCAACAGATTTTGAAGCAATTCATGAATTTATTGAGAAACGCATGCAAAGGTTTCCCCTGCTGAAGAAGCTCATGAACTATTCGCTGGCGCGTGCCATATGCCTGATGAATCGCGTTCTGATCAAACCAGACCTTTCGACGAGCTGCCCGGATGGAGGCAAAATAAGGGTTGATACCTTCAGCGGGCTAATATTCTGCAGCAAACATGCAAACATGCCGGCAATTCCTCTGATCATGGACGAAACTGTTTCATGCAGATACAGTCGCTCAAGGCTATATAAATACATTCAAGACAATAAACTGCTGACACCCGAAAATGAAAAGAGCCCCAATTTTTTAAGCGACCTTGCAAAAAAGCTTAAAATACCGGTATGTCCGTCATCTGGCGCCTGGACGCTCGATAAAGACGACATTAAATGCAGTGAACACGAAAATTGAGTTTGCTTTTTTTGCTAAAATGTTCTATTAACAATATGACACCATTTGGAGGTAAGAAAGATGCCTGCTGTAAATATCCAAGACAATATCCTTCAGTATCTTAAGGATGAAAGAGAAGCTGTAAAGATTTTTCTGATGAAGGGCTTTCAGATTCAGGGAGTCATACTTGATTTCGACACCTTTGTGATTATGCTCGAATCAGAAGGGAAGAAACAGTTGATTTATAAGCACGCTATTTCTACCATTCAGTTGCCGGATAACTTCAACATGCCCGGCTGAAAAGGATATTAAAAAAAGGCCGCCAGCTTCTGGCGGCCTTTTTTGTTTTAAGGGTTTTCGTAACCCACATTGCATAATCATTAAACAGCCGCTTTGCTCATTTTTTAAACACCAGCAATCTGATGACTGTATAATTATTTATCAAATAAGCCTTTGAACAGGCTATTTCTACCCCAAATACCACTTTTACGGGCCAAAAAAGCTGGCACAACATTTGCTCATATACAAATAACACTGCACGATTTATTCGTCAGTTGTCTTCAATCATTCCTTTCCTTGATCAAGGCTGCAGAAGTGTGGCCTTTTTTTTTACCCGGAAAGTTGGTATAGTGCATCAGGTAAAAATAATATGAAGAAAAACACACTAATAATTTTGACAGTGATTTTGCTTTTGTCGGCAACCGTGCACGCTCGCACAGATATTGCAGCCTTCTGCTACCATCAGGTAGAGCCATCGGCCAGCGGAAAATTTTCACTGACCCTGGAAAAATTCAAAAACCAGCTCGATTATCTTAAAAAGCGCAACTACAAAAGCCTTAACTCTGAAGAACTGCTTGCGGCAATCTCTACCAGTAGTGCAACCATTGAGAATCAAGTTGTAATAACCTTTGATGACGGATTCAAAACGGTTTACGATTACGCTTTTCCGGCAATGCAAGAAGCCGGTTTCAAAGGCATTGTATGCGTTTACCCATCTTTTATCGGCTCCCGACTTGCGATGACATGGCAACAACTCAAAGAGCTCATAAAAGCCGGCTGGAGCGTTGAGTGCCACTCAATGTCGCACACCAACCTGTCTTCCCTGCACGAAGACCCGGCCAGAGAAAAAGCGTTTTTGCAGCACGAGATTGTGGCTGCCCGGCAGATCATTGAGAGCAAACTTGGCAACCGTGTAAAACTAATGGTCTGGCCTTACGGCGTTTACACACAAAACACCATACAAACGATTAAAGACGCAGACTTCGCGGGCGCAATGACTGTCGATGGCGGCGCAAACTACAAGGGGATTTCCCCATATATGATTAAACGACAGGTTATTTATAACACCGACGACATGGACAAGTTTCTGATGCGATTTGGCATGGCGGCTCTGCCCTTAACTGATCAGCACCCACAACCTGGGCAGGTTGTCGAACAACTGGCAACTTTCAGCTGCAAAATTGCCAATTTAAGTGATTATTCGCCCGAAAAATATGTGCTTAATGCCAAAACAACCGGCAAAAAAGTGTCATTCAGTTTCGATCAGGCAAACAGAACACTTACAGCCAGTGTTGCCTCTAATTTTGCACCGGGCAATTATTTTATAGACATTTATCTTCGCGATAAAAAAACCGGGGTAACTGCCCAGAACGGCTGGCTGTTCACAGTTGCGGGCGAAAATAAACCCGTCGGCTACTAAAATTTATCATATTCTTTTAGAGATATTGCCTCTTCAGTAAAAGTGAGCAGATTGTTGACGGCAGGGGACTCCATCGGTCTGAATTTGCTGTTGCGAAGATTTGTGGAATCCCAGATGCGGCGCCGCAAAATATTTTTGCCTGTATGCTTACCCGAAAGAAAATATTCTGGTTCTTTGGCGCCAAGACGTATGACATTGCCATAAACGCGTTGAATAATGAAGCCCGGCTTGCGCATATATTCGAGAAAACCGGCATTGCCGATTTCATCCTCGGTTTTGTCGGCAGAGTTTCCTGTTTTCCAAGGCGCAGACCGCCTGGTAGAGCTTATCAGAGTTGCATTAACCGTTATCTCAGGTATAAAAATAGCATCATTAGGGTCTTTAAGAGCCTCCATAAAAAGCGCAGCCATCATACCCATGGCGCCTGCAGTCGGCAAAGGAGCCGCTTCTTCTTCGATCATTGCCTGGTTCCAGGCCATTGCGAATAAATTGTCCTGTTCGGATTTTGTCAAATCGCCGGCATCACGGACACTGGCCTTAAAATATTCGATAATGTCATTACGCACTTTTGCATCTTTAATGCCAAATCTCGGTTTGTTTGAAACACCCGGCGAAAAAAAGTTCATGAGGTCTTCCATGTTTGTCTGGTATTGAGGGCCATCATTTTTGTTTTTATTATTATAAAGCCATGCAATAGTGCCGTACCGCGGCAGAAAATTTCCGTCGACGCCGAGCTCGCCAAGCCCAACAATGGCTTTGCGATTATCCGGGTCAAGTGGACAAAGAATTTCTTTTACTTCTTTTTCGATCTCAGGGGTTGAGGGATGCAGGGTTTGTGCAAGACAATAAAAGAAATATGGCTTGATCTCATTTTGGGCAAAAATTGTCGGGCGGGAAACATCGATTATAATACGCCCCTCAGACATTATCATTGCCCCCACCTTGTGCCTGTCTTTGCCATTTTCGAGAGGAAACTTGTAATTAATGTAGTTATTGTCATTGTATATCTGCGGAGTGCGTGGATTCTGGTTAAAGTCTCCTGCAATGACAATATCTCGTGTGCTGTAAATAGTGATGGTGCGGTCGGGGCACCCCCATATCCGAAGAGGAACTTCAGCGTAAATAAGCAATTTATCGCCTTTGAGCTTGCGAATTATTTCTGGATCATCAGAAGTAGTTGAGCAATCAGTATCAGATTCGGTTTCTTCATCAGTATCAGGAGCATCCTCACCGCCAAGGGAACCGCTGGCGACGTCGGGGGTTTCAAACCCACCAAAATTCAGATCGACGTAACGACTCTTGGTATCATATGGGTTTCGGTATGAGCCAGCCTCAAGAGTCTTCTCATCGATGATCAACCCGTATGATTTGCGATATCGCTGAGCCGTGGCCTTTATGCGTTCACGCGGTAATCGGGAAAATTTTATCGGGTGAGCGCCGTTTGCCCCGTCAATGATATACCCATCGTGAGTTTCAAATTTATCGATCTGAATCGAATCGTTGGCGGCAGAGAGATTCATTCTTGATCCATCGGCAAAAGCGATTGGCGTATCTTTAAGAGCACTCATAAGCCCGGGAGTTTCGACTTTTTCGATATCGAGCAGCTCTGAGCCCTTGCAGGCACCGCCGGCTGTATTAAAGGTTATCCAGTTATAACCATAAAGGCGACCGCGTCTCAGCTGATTCTCACGGTCGTTATACGGGCCCAGAGCGCCAAGATCAAGAAACTCGCCATCAAAAAGCAAATGTTCAGTAGCCGGGTAGCGACGTTCGATCATCGCAGTTACTTTACGACATGTCTGTTCTTTGATACCCCACCCTGCGCCGACTTTAACAACCACCTCGGCACGCGTATACATTTCAGACTCACGCAAAGTCTGAGTTTTTGAATTTTCGCGGGCACC
>SABV01000313.1 GCA_009928855.1 Erysipelotrichia bacterium
GGGTTTGAAGTCTCAAGAAATTTAAAAGCACGTTTTTCGCCGACAAACCCGACTCCTGAAGCAGTGGCGTAAAATAGCCCAACTCCCTGACTAAAAGCAAGCTCTTTTACTTCTTCATCTTGCTGAACCGGCACTCGAAGAACATTGCTCGTCTGATCAAGAAGCACAATCAGTTTACCCATGGCCATAAAGGTCATCGTACCATTGCCAGCAACCGAAGTTATCGGCTCTGCGCTTTCAAAAATCTTCTGATAACCGCCCGGCCCGGTTATTTTTCCGGCAGAGTCTGTTTCTGGACGAAGCACAAAAAGAATGGTCTTCTGGGTTCTGATGTCTTCAGAAACCAGATAAACGCAATTTCCCGCAGCCCTGTATATTCTCGTGTAATAAGACGGCAGATCGAACATTGGCTGAAATGGAATAATCGGGTAACCCTGCGCATCCAATTCAGGGTTAGCCGCAATGCCCATAAAACCAAGCATTCTAACCGTCGAAAACATCATCATGCCGCTATCCATGTGCACAAATCTCTGGTATGGCTCAGAAAGACTTGCAGCCACCTGTTTTACCGGGTTCAGCAACTGTCTGCCATTCAACCCGATCCATGGGCTGCCCTGAGAATCTATCGAAAACTGGATTTCGTTCAGAGTGTGTTTAGGAATTGGTTTTTCGAGGTTTGCCGGTGGAACGATCCATCTGGTGGTAATGCCGCTATTTGCGGGCAATACGAGCATCGACTCAGACATAGGGTCAAACCCTGCAGCAAAGCTGCTGGGAGCAAAAACCACAACCAGTAAAAATGCTACGACGACAAAAACTGAGGCGCGTGCCATAGTATAGAACTTACTTTCCATCTGGGCCTCCAATGAATTCCATAACGGTTTTCTGACCGACATTCATTTCTTCTCTTATGTTTTTCCAGAATTCCTGCGTGTCAAAATTCTGACCGACAGCACCCATAGCTTTTACCATGAAGTTGTCAAGAGACTTGAAAGCCACATCAGAATAGATTCGCCCCCCCTCAACCGCCATGCCGGCCTGAGGCGAAGACAATTTGCCAACTAGAAAATCAAGAGTTTCTTTGCCCGCCCTTGGAATGTCTCCCTGGCTTATGGCAACACTGATCTTTGTGGCGCCGGAGAGGTTTTCAAAGGCTCCCTGACCGCCTTCGACAACGGCTTCCATCATATCACCCGTTTCCTGCTCGGCAAGCTGCTGAAATTTTTCTCTGTTATATTTTTTTATCAAATCAAGACTGGCACCCTGAGCATTCGCTCTGGCATTTTTAATCTCGGCCAGC
Organism: Erysipelotrichia bacterium; assembly: GCA_009928855.1. Taxonomy (GTDB): domain Bacteria; phylum Muiribacteriota; class Ozemobacteria; order Ozemobacterales; family Ozemobacteraceae; genus Rifleibacterium. The sequence goes on from SABV01000313.1 coordinate 1,301, forward strand.
TGTGATTTAAAGCTGTCAACGATTTGCGAATCTTTAAAATCAAGCACCGGCAAAGATAATTTGATTTTTGCCCGTTCGAGAGCACTCAGATTTTCGTTTTGAACCGCTTTAGCCCAGAGCTTGCGACAAGCATCATTGAGTTGCTGCAGCAATTGCTGCTCTTGAGCTGTCAAACTTGGCTTTTTCAGAAGGGTTGCCATACGAAACTGATTTTCGGTCAAAGCCTTAGCCTCTGTGCCCGCCGGAACATCTGTCACCGGTGGTTTCAGGCTAGGCGGCAGAGCTCTCGGTGCACGGGGCGGCGACACATATTTAGGAAAACGCTTTGCTTCTGCTGCTGCTTTGCGTTTTTGCTCGGCCTCTTCACGATCTTCACGCGCCCAGCGACGTCTTTTTGCAGCCTCTTTGCGTTTTTTCGCCTTTTCAGCACGTATTTGTCGCCGTTTTTCACGTTGCTGCTCCTGGTATGCGCGCTCTTCTGGAGTAGTCTCGTTGCTCCAGAATTTGTCCCAGAAAGTAGGTCCGTTATTACTGCTGTCATCATTACTACTGCTGCTGCCCTCATAAACAGGTGTCGGATCAGGAACATCGGGCACATTCGGCACAGAACCACCAGCCATGCCGACAAGCTGGTCAAATGCACCGGCATGAGTGGCGCCAGGGGCGCCCACGCATAACAATGCACCGGTCAAAAACAGAAAAAACAGTTTTTTAAGTTTCATTTTTTGCTCCAGTTTTAAAGAAAATTACAGGGCGAAGCGTCTGAATTTGGCACGGCGACCTTCGTTAGCAGCGGCACCAAGTTTCTTCAGATACATGCTTTCATAATCTTCAAAGTTTCCTTCAAACCAGCTCACCTTTGCATTTCCTTCGAACACGAGAAGATGCGTGCAAATACGGTTCAAGAAAAACCGGTCGTGGCTGATAACCAGTGCACAACCGGCAAAATCTGAAATAGCATCTTCAAGAAGGCGCAATGTGCCAACGTCAAGGTCATTAGTCGGTTCATCGAGCATCAGCAGATTGCCACCAGATTTTACGATTTTGGCAAGATGCACCCGGTTGCGTTCGCCACCCGAAAGTTCACCAACTTTTTTTTGCTGATCCGAGCCCTTAAAGCCAAAGCGCCCACAATAAGCTCGCGACGGAATCTTGATCTTGCCGAACTGAACATCATCAAGCCCATCGCTGATTTCATCGAATACCGTTTTTTCGGGGGCAAGGCAATCTCGGTGTTGATCGACCCATGCAGTCTTAACGGTCGGCCCGACAACAACTTCACCGTTGTCAGGTTTTTCAACCCCTCCGATCATGCGAAACATGGTCGTTTTGCCGGCGCCGTTCGGCCCGATAATACCGACAACTGCGCCTTTAGGCAAAGAAAAACTGGCGTTTTCCATGAGCTTATTGCCGTCATAAGCTTTGCTGACGCCATTAAATTCAACTACCAGATCACCAAGATGCTCTGCTGGAGCAATCTGAATCACAGTCTCATCACCGCGCTCGGTGCTCTTTTCACGGGCCACCAGATCTTCAAAATGCGCCAGACGTTCGCGCTGCAATTCATGGCGGTCGCCTGAATTCATACGAATCCACTTCAATTCGCGTTCGAGAGAACGGCGGCGGGCAGATTCCTTCTTTTCAGAAGCGGCAAGAATCTGAAGCTTCTGTGCCAGCCATGAGCTGTAATTGCCTTCAAATGGTATTCCGCAACCATCTTCAAGCTCAAGAATCCATTTGGTGATGTTATCGAGAAAATAACGGTCATGCGTCGAAATTATGACAGTGCCAGGATAATCTTTAAGATAGTTTTCGAGCCAGGCAACAGTTTGTGCATCAAGATGGTTCGTCGGCTCATCGAGCAACAGCAGATCAGGCTGCTCCAGAAGTGCCCTGCAGAGAGCAACGCGACGCTTTTCCCCGCCCGACAGACTATCAACGATCATGTCGTCTGCGGGCAGCACCAGGGCGTTAGCGGCGACGTTCAGACGGGTATCGATCTCCCAGCCGCCAGCAGCATCGATTTTATCCTGTAACTGAGCCATTTTTTCCATGGCTTTGTCCATTTCGTCCGGGTCCATTTCGCCCATGGCAGTCGAAATGTCTTCATATTCTTTGATCATGGCCAGAGTATCGGCAAAAGCCGCTTCAATATTCTGGCGCACGGTTTTACCCATTTCAAGCTTTGGTTCCTGGGGCACAAACCCAACTCTATACCCCTTCGTCAAGTCAGCCTGACCACGAAAATCCTTGTCAATTCCCGCCATAATACGCAACACCGTACTTTTACCCGCGCCGTTAGCGCCGACAATACCAATCTTCGCACCGGGGAAAAAGCAAAGATTGATGTCTTTAAGAACCTGCCTGGTGCCATAAGACTTATTCAGCCCCAGCATGGTAAAAATATATTTTTCTGCCATAAACCCTCATTTCATAAATTAAATATGGCGTGAGTCTGCCCGCAATCTACGCCACTAAACCCAAACAATATCTTTAAACAAGAAAAGCACCTCAGCAGCTACAAAAATTACCATACAATTATTTCCGCAGAGCATAAGTGCTAACACTGCCATATGCAGTTTTGAGGCATTATAGCATACCCCGGGCCATCATTCCACCGGCAACCACGAAGCAAAAAGAAGAAACGAAAACTTTTATATGTAAGCCGCTTTCTCCATATAAGCAAGGCGGAACATAAAACTTCGTTACAAAAAGCACAAGAATAATTAAAACATATTAAAGCCTCAACCCGGGGTCTGGAACAAAACCAAAGTGTACGAAACATAC
>SABV01000314.1 GCA_009928855.1 Erysipelotrichia bacterium
CAGGAGGTAAAAACTGGTTTTGAGGACGTTCTGAATACTGCCGTTGAGAACGAAGAGGTTGATAAAGCAGTGGCACCCGTTTGTAGCGATTGCTCTGTTACGGGAGCTTCAGAAGTGCAGAAGTCTGCTATGGTGCGGTTTACCATGTATATTAGAATCAGTGGCGATTTCGGGGCAATGCAGAATAGCCTGGTGGAAAAGTTTAAAAGTGCTACAAAAGATTTTGTTACCGCTCTCAAAGGCGATGAAAAATCAGAAATTGCGCTTCTGGACGGCTACCTTGGCAAGGCTGACGAGGCTGCCAAAAGCGGTTTGCAAAGCTCAAAATCTTTTATCGACGATATGCTTGCGGCAGCAGACAACGGTCTGCGAGCTGTGGCAGCATCAATGACCAGCTCTGCCTGGATGTCCGGACTCAATTCTTTCGCAACCGCATCTTCTTCTTCGATGATTTCTGGTTCGGCGATTGACATTGCCAGATTAAAACTTCAGGATTCTCTGTTGAATTCGGCAATGTCTGGTTCTTCCGGCAGTTGCTGTGATCATGCCCAGGAAAAAAACGGAAGCCTGACGCGAGTTAGTTACGGCTCAAGTTACAATCTGGCGCTGGTAAAGTCTGCATCTGATCTGGTTCTAATCCCAGAAGAAAAATCTGAAGCCGTTTTGCCCGGCGATACCGTAGATGACTCAGCAGATGTTGCGGCAACTGAGTCTTCGAAGCAGGCAACAGCTTTGGCTTTGCGTGATGCTATTCTTGATAAATTTCTTCAGCTTCTCGATGATTTGTCGACAAATTTTGATGCAGGCTCAAGAATTGTCAGAGCAGGTTTTTCGTTCGCTTATGAGTCGCAAGTGAGCCGCGAAGCTGATGCCGGTGTTGCTGTAAAACCCGACAAAGAAGTCGTCGTCGAGAGCGAAGAGATTATTGCATAGTTCTGTATCGCTATTATAAAGGGAAGTTAGGGAAGATTTAAGGGCTGCCCACAGAAAAGGCAGCCCCCTTTTTTTTAGTGTTTATGGGCTTTTTCGTCGTAAAGATGCAAAAATTCGTGAATCAGGGTTTTGAGTCGTTCTACTTCTGCTGTGTCTGTGTGATGTTTGCATTTCATTGCCGAAATCATAAGCTGATGAATTTTTTCGAGTTTAGCCAGGTAAGCTTTGACTGTTGCCTCGTTCTGGTTGCCGGTTGCGGGTTTTATGCGCTGGCAGAGAAAATAATTACTGCATATGTCGATGATATCATTTGCGTGGGCGTCTTTTGTGTTTGTCCAGCGAATAATCTGGTTTAAATCAGGTTTTTCGGCGGCAGAAAGTTCTTTTATCTGATTCATGGCTTTTAAAACGGTTTCAGCGTGTTCGTTCATGATCGAAAAGCGCAGGCCATCATCGAAGATGCCGCAGGGCACCTGACAGTGCGCGAATGCCTGCAAAGAAAACAGGGTGAGCCAGATTATCATTATCGGCAGAGTTTTTTTCATTTTTGTATATTCCTCCAGCAAAAGTTATGAGCTTATTATAAAGCATACGGTCGTAAAAATCGACTCAGACTATCTGTGTAGAAATATCAGAAAGGGCAGCGGCTTTACAAACCGGCGAAAAACATATAGATTCATTCTAGCAGTCTGTCGGACATTTATTTTTGAAAAACTGGCGCAGCACAAAGCCTGTAGATTACGGAATTTGGGTTCTATGGTTCTAAGAACCTTTTTCAAAACGATTTCTTTGATATTGTCAGACATATTGGTAGCGAACTTTTAAGGATGATCAGAATGAATAATATGCCAAAAAAAGTTTCAATCTGGGTGCTTCTGGCGGCGATGGCAGCCATGGTTATGGGTTGTTGTCAGAAAAAACCCGGTGTCGAAGAAGCCGGAAAAGCTTATCAAAGCGGTGATTTTAAGAAAGCTGCTTCTATTTTTGCCCCTGAAGCCGAAAAAGGGAACCCTGAGGCTCAGGTAAATCTTGCGTTTATGTATTATTGCGGCATGCATGTCGAAAAAAGTTACGAGAAAGCAGCTGAATGGTATAAAAAAGCGGCCGATCAGAACAATGTCACTGCGCAGTTCAGTCTTGGTACACTTTATGAGAATGGCGAAGGTGTCAAAAAAGACCTTGAAGAAGCTTATTTCTGGTATAGTCTCGCCGAAAATCAGGGCGACAAAGATTCGCGACGGTTACGACAAGAACTCGAACAGCAGTTGAGCAAAAATCAGGTTTCAAGTCAGAAAAAAAGAATCAGCGGTTGGAAACCAGCCCGCTGATTCTTTTAAAACGATCGTATATACAGAAAATCAGCCGTCTTTGGTGATTTTTTCGATCAGTTCTTTTAACACTACCGGAGCTTTTTCATGATCTATCTGGCATGTGCCGGCTGCCTGGTGACCGCCGCCGCCATATTTGAGCATCAATTCGCCAACATTGGTTTTTGATGAGCGGTTAACAATAGATTTGCCGACCGCATAAACAGTATTTTGCTTCTGAAAACCCCAGAGGATATGAATAGAGATATTGCACGTCGGATTTAGAGCATAAATCATGAAGCGGTTTCCGGCGTGAATGGTTTCTTCGTCGCGCAGATCGAGTACAATCAGGTTGTGATAAATTTTTGAGCATCGGTGCAACTGTTCGCGAAATTTTTCGTCCTGTTCGAAATAGAGATCTACTCTGTCTTTAACATCTGGCAGTTCCATGATTTCATCGATAGTCATGTCTTTGCAGCAGTCGATCAAATCCATCATCAGTTGATAGTTCGAAATGCGGAAGGTTCTGAAACGGCCAAGGCCGGTTCTTGGGTCCATGAGGTAATTCAGCAGAACCCAGCCTTTCGGGCGCAGTATTTCGTCAAGAGAAAACTGGGCAGCATCAGCTTTGTCTACCGCTTCCATCATGTCTTCGGCTATATGAGGAAATCTTTCTTTGCCTCCATAATAGTCATAAACAACCCTGGCGGCAGACTGAGCCTTCGGGTCGATGATGTGGTTTTCGCGTTGCCCGTTGTTGCGTATAGTTTCGCTCAGATGATGGTCGAAGACAAGGTGGGCGCCATCTACATAGGGCAGGTTGGTGGTTATATCCCGCTCATTTATTTCAACTTTGCCGTCCTGCATGTCTTTGGGGTGAACGAACTTTATGTCGTCGATCATACCCATATCTTTGAAGAGAACCGCGCAAACCAGGCCATCGAAGTCGCTACGTGTTACCAGTCTAAATTTTCTTTCCTCTGACATACGTTCTCCAGAATTCAATTTAATGCTGTCAATCTAACATGCTGTTGCTGCAATTTCCAGTTTTTTGAATCGGGGATAATTGCTTTCTTGCCTTCACTATCGCAGCAGTGTAAACTTAGATGAGCAACGTGAGGAGATTTTTTTATGAATAAACGGTTATGGCGAAGTTCTGCTCGCAAGGGCGTTGCGATGTTTGCTGCAATATTTGTTCTGATCATAATCGGCCTTCTTGCTGTACACTTTCATTATATGAGCAGGCAGGCGCAATCAGCCGCCCACCGTTTTCAGACATCTGAAATGGCTCGGCAGTTCGCTGCCGCCGCTATAGAAGAAGCCTTTCTATACGTTCACAACGAAACAGAGAAGCCCGGTGGACTTTTTTTTCAGAAGCTTGTAAACCGAACTGGCGATGTTGATGCTTCGAATACCAGCCTGGCCAACAAGAATGCCAAGGGCGTTGTGGTTCCTGTTACCCTTACTCAAACAGAGGCTGCTGGTACTCCTGTTGGTGCAAAACTAGATATAAATGCTACAGCTCGTATAATAGATTTCAGAAGCTCCGATACGACTGGTGCTGCCTACTACGAGCAGGAGGGCGTCGGGACGCTTGAATTACGCGTTGTTGTCGAACCGAAAAGCGAATTCAAAAAACACCTGCAGGGCGCCTGCACCATCACCCGACACCATGATTACAAAGTTATTTCAATAGTTTCCCGCCGAGATAACAACAGTCAGAGAAGCTCTTACGTTAACAACTATGTACTTGATTACGCGCTGTTTTTACGCGACGGTCAGGAAGAATTTGACTCTCAAACTTCGCTGGGCGTAAGCC
>SABV01000315.1 GCA_009928855.1 Erysipelotrichia bacterium
ACCAGCGGCATGGACCCGGCCGGGCGCGTTCATATGCGCGAAATTCTGCAACATATTCACTCAGAAGAAAACACTTCTATCTTTCTTTCGAGTCATCTTCTTGATGAAGTACAACGCCTGTGTAATTACGTAGTAATAATAGACAACGGCAAAACAGTCAGCGAAGGTTTTGTCAGCAATCTTCTCTCTGAGCACCACGAAAAATGGGAGCTGAGAATACCGGCAGAAGAGCGTGACAAAGCACAACAAATTATCGAGCAAATGCCAGAACAATCGCTTGCCGTTTCCAGAAGCCCACGCGGGCTGCTTTTAACGATAAATCCGGGGGAATCGGCCAGAGTGAACCAAGCCCTGATTCATGGCGGAGTGCGTGTTGAGGCACTGATTCCGCAAGAAGCTTCTCTCGAAGATACTTTTATCAAACTAACCGGCAAAAACGCCGATGACAGAGGGCAATCATGAATCGAATGCTCACCCTGGTACTTTTTGAACTCAAAAAAATTCTCAACCGCAAAAAGGCCTTGATGTTTCTGGTGGCGCTCAACGTAGTGCCTCTGGTAGCAAGCCTGGCACTTCTGGTTGCCTACATGAAGTTTAAAAGTTTTGGCTTTGGCGAAGTGCAGTTTTCAGCATTATATGAAATAGTTCAGGGCCTGTTTATGGGGCATTTTAAGCTTTTTGCATTCATTGCTCCGTTTTTTCTGGCACTGGTTGTGGGCGACAGTTTCTCGACAGAATTCAGCCGGGGCTATATGAAAATGCTGTTACTCACCCCTGCCAGACGATGGCAGGTCATCACAGCAAAAACTGTAGCGATAATGTTGTTTCTGCTGCTTGCCGTGTCTATCGGAGGCATGTTTCTGCAATTCGATCTTGTCGTCGCCAGATCTTTAACTCAGAACTCTGGAATCATACCAGATGCTGCCAATATCGCCCGCCCAATCTATCTGGTCAGCACATCGTCAGCGCTACAGCTGCTGGCCCTGACGTTTGCAGGCAACCTGATGCTGATCGGCTTTTTTATCGTATTTTCACTTTTTTTTGAGTCGGCGATCATCATGTCATTTACGAGCCTGGCCACTCTGATGGGTATTCACACATTTTTTCTCATATCAAGTAATCTGCTGAACAAAATAGACATCTGGTACGACAAAGCAGCAAAGTGGTGTTTTACCAGGCATCTCGACAACATGTTTTCGGTAGACACAATCAAAAATATACTTGAAGCTCGAGGCAATCTGCTGAGTGATGGAATATATGGCTCATGGCTGGCTGCCTCTGGCTGGACTGTCGTGTTTTTTGCGGTTGCCGTGCTGATATTCTCGCGCAAACAAATTCTGCATTAAAATTATAATATTTTGAGAGATTTATGCCGATGGTTAACCAAGAATAAACAAATCGGAGGCATATAAAATGAATTCTTTGACAAAAAAACATGGGATCTGTCTGATTCTGCTGGCTTTTGTATTATCTTTTATTGGTTCAAGCCTGCAGGCAGCGACCAAACAGGAAATGTATCAACTGGGCAAAGAAATAAAAAGCACACAAACACAAATCAGCGCATTATATGCCGAACTGCGCAAGCTTAACGAAGAGGGCGGTCCTGACACACAGGAACAAGCACAACTGATAATGGATCACATTCAGGAATTAAAAGAACGTCTCGCCAGAATGCAAAAAAGTCTGGATCAAATGAAAAAAGGAACCGATAACATAAGTGATTAAAAGTAACTGAAAACCAGACAGTGGCTTTTAAGAAATAAACTCCTTCTAGAATCGCCATCCGACTGACCACCGGGTGGCGATTCAATTTTAGATGGTCTTCATCTCTGTCTTTAGATACATAAAAGAGACAAAAAAAAATCGCAGAGTCAAAGAGACTCTGCGATTTTTTTAAACCGAAATCTTATCTGGTTTTAAGCTCGCTCAGCAGATTGCGAACGTTAGTCTGAGTAGCATCATCAAGACCGGCTTCAGTAAACACTCTGAAATTCATCTTAGAGATGAGATCGGCACTTACTTCGCGGTTCTTTTCGTTGGCAGTAGCCACATAGCTGATCAAACCAGAAACATCGCCTCTTGCAACTTCAGCAACAAGCTTTTTGGCTGTAGTTTTTTTGTAATAATCTTTAACCATTGCTTCCCACATGGTGTCTTTGGCGAAAGCAAGATCTTTATATTCAGCAGAGAAGCTGTAAGAAGAAGCCGGGAAATAAACAGCCAGGCCGGTTGCATTTTTAGTGTTGTAACCGCTAAGGCCGTTGGCCACGATTGCTTTGGTGAGAGCAGCCTGAAGTTTATCAGCTGCAGTCATAAAAGCTTCATCTTTGATGTAGTTCTTGGTCAGAGTTACAAAATGACCAAGATCTATGTTGGTGCGGTAATAGAACTTCTGGGCGCTGCTGAGAGCAAGTTTAAACTGTGCGCCATAGTTGGCAGCAACGGTAGCTTTGCAATAACCGTTTATTGCGTCAGCGAGGCTGTTAAGTTCACTGCATTTAATAGCAGACTGAGTAGATGATGAATTACCGGCGCTGCCACCGTCGTAAGAAGCAGCATAAACTTTAACGACGTGCTTAACGAAAGCTTCAGGAGAAACGCCGCTCTTGAAATTCTGGAGGATTTCTTTGTAGGGGTAACCTTCGCCCGGTTCAGTTTCTTCAGAGGCGATGAAATAATCAGCACCATCTTTAACTGCATAGGCAACTTCGATCATCTGCATCAGACAAGCATCAAAGGAAAGAACATCAAGTCTTTTGCCGATTGCTGCTTCGATTTCTTTGAGGGCAACAGTAAGCTGATTGGTAGTAATGTGGTTGCCAGACTGGTCATCATAAGAAATGCCTTTGATGATTTCGCCGTGTGCATCTTTCCAACCTGAACCGTGGTTCCAGACTACTGTGCAATAATGTTTTGCAGGGTAAGCTCTGGCGGTTTCGACAACAAATTTAACCAGTTCTTTGTAATCGCCCATGTCGATTTCGCCGGCATCTTTGATTACTTCAGCTTTGTCTTTGGTTACGTAATAGAGAGTTGCGGGGCCTTTTTCGCGGTCAAGCAGGCAGATAATATTTACGTTATCGTTAGAACCGCCGGCATCGACCATTTCCTGCAGGTCACCAACACCAAAAGAATCAAGGTTGTTGTCTGCATTCAGAAAAACCATAAAAGTCCAGTCTTTCTGGGCGGCGCTGGCCGGAACACAAAAAGCAAAAGCCACAAGAACCAAAAACAAAATACTCATTACTCGTCTCATTCTTATACTCCTTACATTTCTTATAGAAACTCTGTTCGATAATCGATCTTCTGATTATAAGAACAGAATTGTACCCTGTCAAGAAAAGGCAGCTTTTTTTCGGCAAAAAAATTAAAAATTTTCATTTAATGCCGGTTATTCGGAAACAACTTCAATAATAATTATCATGAATATAAAAATTCTTCCGGGCCTGATTAACGGACCCGGAAGAATTTTTAATCAAATCAAAACATTTTCAGCGTTTGATGAATCCCTGGAGTTCTCTGAAGAGAGCATTAAAATCATCTGCTATTGCCTGTGGCAAAGTGTTTTCAGAGTAGACCGAGTAATTCAATTCGCGAGAAATCAAGCGATACAATGCTGTATTTTCGGGGTTTTTGCGAGCTTCCGAAACCAGTTTTTTCATTTCATTGAGGTTACCGGCCACAACATCCGCCACAACCCTTTCTGCAACTTCACGTTTCTGAAGAGCCGCTATCATTTCATCCCACATGGTTGCTTTAGCGAAGCTCAGAGTCAGATATTTTGATTCGGCCATAAAGTTTGAAGGCAGATAAATGGCGATGCCCTTTGCGTTTTTAGTCGATGCACCGGTGGTCTTGGTTGCTATAATGGCAGTATTAGCGGCAGCAATAACTTTTTGGCAGGCTGTCTTAACAGGCTCATCAGAGGGGAGCTGGGCTTTAAGAAGTTCGGCAAAATGTATTAAATCAATATTTGCGGCATCTTCAAATTTTTGAACTTTCATCAAAGCTGCTTTAACAGGCTGAGAATATTTGCCGCTCATTAAGGTTTTGGCAAG
>SABV01000316.1 GCA_009928855.1 Erysipelotrichia bacterium
ATTTACCTGTATATTGCCTTTTTCAAGCACTATGCCGCCATGACTGACAAGGCTCAGCGAGTTGTTTAGAACAATTGTTTCATCTGATTTTACATATACCCAGCCGTTCAGGTCCAGTTTGTCCTTGTCTAACAGTCCGCAGGCCTGAAGCGCTCCCAGCAGAGTTTGTCCTTTCGTCAGTTCTAGGTTGTGAGCTGTTCGTCGTCCGGGTATCTCAACGCGTTCTTTTTTTAAGAACTCGTTCATTGATTTCAGGTCTTTGAGATCAGCAAAAATACTGTTGAATGGTGCCGGAATTTCATGGGCGCTTGCCCCTGCTTTGCCACTGACAAAAGCAGCAAGTGGGTCAGAAGAAGGTATTGCGCCAGATTCAAGTGGTCTTGGTAGCTTAAAATTGGTGATGATGTACCCTAATGCCCTGTTATACGGTTCTTCGACAAGGCAGCTGGCAAATTGCGTGTTGTATGTGTCGCGGTTGAGGGTGCCGGCGGTTTTTTGATACTCGCTGACAAATGAGTTTATGTCGAAAACTTCACTTTCGCCGCTTATATAATCATTAAATTTATCATCACTGCCTGCATAGGGAAGTGGCCCAAAGTTTTCTGCGTTTTCACGATAGGTTTTTGCGCACAGAGTTCTTGCTGAAACATCCCCCAATACAAGAGTCGGCGATTTGTTCTGATCAGTGCCAAATAGTCTGAAAATAGAATTGGTTTTGGACATGTCATCAAATCCGTCTTTAACGAGTTCCCACCAGAAAATGCTGGCCTCGTCAGCGAGGTCGTTGCAAAGCCCCGTTTCCCAGTTCATGAGAGCCATCGGGCCAAGATAGCCGGTTGTGTAAAGCCCGTCTCCCCGTCCTTCAGCTAAAAGATGAAAGCCCTCGCCGAATTTGCCAGGTTCGTTCCAGCCACGTGCAATGCCAAGTATGATTTCTCCGCCGCCAAGATAGACCAGTCCTCGATTTGCTTTTACCACTTCTAAGAACCGATCTGGAAACTTGCCTTCGGGGCCGCCGTTATCGAGAACCCACGGGCGGTATGTGGAGGCTTTCAAGTTTCCGCAGGCATCCGTATGGGTTTTGTTAAATCTGTCCGCCCCTTCTCCTGATACGGCATCCTGGACATAGAGAGTAAACTTGGATAAAACAGGCAGAAGGTTGGCTACAACTTTGACATCGAGCGTATAAACATAATCTTCTTTTATAGTATCTTTTGAAGCGGGTGCTTTGTAGGTGATGACGATCGGGATTCTTATCACGCCAATTTTTTCGCGTGGGTAGGCCTGCAGACATGGCTGAAAATCAGCTTTGCGCACAAGCCATTTAACATCATAGGTCAGGTCGGAAAGTTCTGTGTTAGCTGCTTTTAGTTTGCTGATAACGTTTTTGAGAGAACTGGCAAAGGTGATCTTTTCAGATGTTTCAGCACTCATGGCTGTAATTGGTTTTGAAAGGTTCTCAAGAAGTTTGCTCGCCGGAGTTTTTATATCTCTGGTTTTTAATTGATGACAGGCAAGAGAAGCCAGCGCGGCAGAGAACTCCCGCGCCAGCAATACCTTGTTCAGCTTTTTGGTGGTGTATTGCCGACTGGTCGAAAACTTGATGAATGTGCTGAAAGCAATCAGCAGCGCTACAAATATTCCGGCAATCACAACCACCACGCTTCCGCGTTGGCGTTTGATCATGATATTATCGTGTTGATGGATCTACGTTTTGCAGGGTTGGCAGAAACCTTTTTGTTGCTTCCTTGTCTGCCTTTGGGTCATCTATTTCAACAGATTCAGTTACTTTGATATAGGCTGCGTGCACGTAAACACCTGTGTGAGAGCCCACGTTTACCTTATACCAGTTGCCGCTGATCGCTGTAATTTGAACAATTGTGCCCTGTTCAATGCTGGTAAGAATAGTGTGGCTGGTGCTCGGGCCGGTTCTCACGTTGAGAGCGACTGCTGTCACCTCGCCTTTAGAGGGCATCTGATAGGCAGATGAGGCAACGGCTGCCAGAATAAAGAACAATATGGCCGATAAAATTCGCTTATTCATGTTTTACTCTTTTCGTTGCTTATGGCAAGACCATTGGCAGAAGAGTCAAATTTCCTGCGGGTGCTGTACCGTAATCTGCCGCGCCCAGCCATATTTCTGCAAAATTGTTGTGATCTATGAAACGGTTCATGGCGATTGGTGGAACCAGATCCTGGGATGTTTTGACTTTGCCGTCGAATCCGATTCTGGCTATGATGAACTTGCCTTCAAACCTGGTTGCAGGGGTGTAGGTGAGAACGAACTCTTCATCGACCTCGTTTACCCACCAGAGCTCTGGGTTAAGATGCTCGGGCAGATCAAGTTCAAGTTCTTTTTCAATTACGTTTTCAAGATTTTGAGATACCAGATAGGTTTTGGCGCTTTCGGCTTCGTAGAAAAGGCGGTAGAGTGTGTCTGTTTCGCTGCCTACCGCGAATCCTGACCATTCCCAGTTCGGCTGTGAAAGAAGCTTTAGCGCGGAATCAAAAACAAATATCGCCTGACTGCCTTTGTCGGCAACAAAAATATGACCGGCGGTGCCAACTTCAACTCTGAAGGGTTGTACAAATTTTTCGTGTTTGAGTTCGGCAATTTTTTTGCCATCTGTTGAGTAGTTCAATAATCTGTTCTGCATCAGGTCAATAATCCACCATGAAACGAGTTTGCCCTCAGAATCATATACAGGTGCCATGTCTTCAATTATCAGTTCAAGATCTGGAGCTTTTGTTGCTACCTTGCTGACAGAAGTCAAAACTGTAGCTGGAGATGCCAGTAGCGAAAATTCAGCAATCAGGCCTTTCTCTTTGCTGAACTGCATTAATTTGCCGCCAATGCTGTCGGCAACCCAGATGTCGTTGCCGGCAAGTCTGAAAGTTTTAGGGCCAAGTGGAATCGGTTCTTCGATTCCGGGGTAGTTGTTGCCATTGACGAAAGCTACTTTGCCTTGACCGGTACCATAGGGTAGAACCACCTGTGCAAAGCTTGAGAAGGCTGAAAACGTGAATAGAAAAATGAGCACATATGAATTGAATTTCATTGTCATTGGCCTTTCTTTATCAAACTTTGCGTAGAACGCGGCAAACCGGGCAGTATGTGGCAGAATGAAGAGACGGGCGCTTGGCCGAAGATGAATTGCTCATGGCTTGCGCGCTGTTTCCGCTGGTCATGATAATGCCAATGTGGGTATCGTCGTCTTTGACGCCGTCACCGGTTCGATCGTAAGTTTTCCATGTGATTACATCGCCGGCACGATATGGTGGAACGCTGACTTCCTGCCAGCCGAGATTTTTGAGTTTTGGTACAGTTGCAAGAACTCCCAGCTGAATGCCCGTGTTGACGCCGGCAGCCATGAGAGCTGTCGTAACTACCTGGGCACACCCCAGTGAACCTCCTTGCGTGAGCGGATCGTAGGGGAAAGAGCCTGAGGTAGAATACCTGCTGACCAGATTTTGTGCTGCCGCTACAACTTTGGCGGCAGTACTGCCTGAGCCGGGTACATCCAGAATTGGCGCTGAAACGGCCGAAGATGAAGATGAGCTTGATGAAGACGATTTGCTGTTTTTTGACGCCGAAACATATCTTGAATGAATATAGGCGGTTTCACCATTGCGGGAGATTTTATACCAGTCACCCTGACGACCGATGATGTTTACTTTGTCGTTATTATGGAACCAGCCGATAATCTTGCCCCATGGGCCAGTGCGAATGTTTAAAGAAGTGTTTACGCTGACATACGCCGTGCCTTCCGGCAGGGTTGCAGATGAACTTGTTGATTCTTTTTCGCTTGCTTTGGAGCTTTTTGACTTGTGTGAACCTGATGATTTGTCGCTGGCATCATGGTTTTTCAGTGTGTCATTAAAATTCATTGCCAGAACGGACCCGCTGAAAAGCACCAGAACAAAGCAGCTTATAAGTTTTTTTAGCCTCATGGTTTCTCTCCTTGACCTTGTTATTATTTAACGATGAAGACGAGAAAATCATACTCTGAGCGAACGCTCTCAAGTTATTATCTCATAAT
>SABV01000317.1 GCA_009928855.1 Erysipelotrichia bacterium
GGCTGACTGCAGCGTCATGGCAGCACCAACAGCATCTTCTGCCGTTGGAAAAATACACATGATCTCGTCTCCGATAGTTTTGACTATGGTTCCGCGATGCGAAACACATACTTCGGTCATGGCGGCAATGCAGGCAGAAATAAGAGCGTGCGCTGCAGTATCGCCGATTTTGTCGTATAGACTGGTACTTTGCGCTATGTCTGCAAACATTACGGCAAGACTGGCTGTTGTTTCAGTCATAAACCCTCACAAAAGATAAATTGAAGCTGCTCTATATCTGATTTTGTAGGCTTCGTATATTCTGAGACTAGCAAACATGCATGTTAATGTCAAACACGCCACGAAGCCCGAAAAAAGCACAATAACAGATTATTGCATAGGGCCACCAAAAGACAGATAGGCTTAAAGAAAACCTGTTTAAGGCAATGCGCTTTGCATAAAACAAAGACCCCCCGTTGTTCGGGGGATCCTTTTAAAGGGCTTCTATTCGGCAGTCATTGTTTTGCAGGGTTTGTAGTTGTTTACCAGTTCTGCTATTTCCTGGGATGTCATTTTGTCTGCAGGTTCGACATCGGGGGTGTTCCAGGTTGGTCTTTGTGTTCTGATTCTTTTTTTTAACTCAATTTTTGCTTGTCCTGGTCCGAAGATCACGATTGATTTAGCATCAGACATTTTTTCGATGACCTGGTCATAGTATGTTGCAAGATGTTCTTGCATGTTGCGTTGATGATTGTCTTCTGATGTTTTGTCCATAGAGCCCGGTAAAATATTTGAGCGCAGACCTTTCGCAATGTGAGCGTGCTCCTCTAAACCTGATTCAACCTGAACTGTTGTCGTTTCTTTTCCTTTTTTGCCGGCCGGAGTCACTACCCACGCTCTTCGATGGTCGATCCAGACACCAATCTTTTCTTTCATAATTCCTCCTCACTGAGCGGGAAAACAGGAAAAGGTTTTGTATTTTTTTGAAAAAACTTTTCCGCCCATTCAAGAATATATTCAATTTCAACTAAAAAGAGAGAAAAATAGACAAAAACCACACTTTACTTGCTTAAAAAATTGTTGTCCAAAAAATAAAGACCTTCGCCATCATTGTATTGAGCGAGCTTAGTGCCCTGATGGTGTTTTAATAATTTTATGTGAGCGGCGTTTATAAGGTTTCTCGCCATGGTTGTGGTAACTTTTTTGCGTGCTGGGCTCTTTACCACTAATAATTATCACAAAGTTTGTTTTGTTTTTTTAAAAATAAAACCCGCTGTTTGAGCGGGTTTTTCGAACCTTGTAGAACTTAAAAAAGCTTGTTCTGATCGGAGAGAGTGGGATTTGAACCCACGGAAGGCATAACCTTCAACGGTTTTCGAGACCGCCCCGTTCGACCGCTCCGGCATCTCTCCCGATGTATCCTTTTTACCTGAGAATCTGATGCTTTGCAAGCTTTTGCTGCAAAAAAAATGCAAGACGTGAGAATCAGTTTTTGCAGGTTTTGTCTTGAGATTGTTCTTTCAGCCCGGAATGACATTTCTTATGTTTGTAGTCTCAGACTGATGTTGTGACCAGATATGTGTTTCGACAACCAACAGAGCCAGTTTAAAGTAGACGACCTTATAGTCAAATCAAGTGCCCGGGTCTGGCTGTTTTTTAGTCAATCCATCTGTCACCTCACATTTTGATTTCTGGCGAATGTGGTGATTATATGTACAGCGTGTCAAAACTTTTTGGGAATTATGGGGTATAATTGCTTATAGAGTTTAATCTTGGAATGGTGAAATTATGAAAAAGCATAATGTGATGAGTTTGTTTGTTTGCTGTTTTTTGCAGATAACTTTAATCGGCAGCTTTTCTCTTGCCGCCTTTGCGCAAGCCAGCCTGCCATTTACCGAAAATAATATTGTGATATCTGATGGCGGCGAAAAAACTGGCGATTTTTACCAGCTTAACGCCAGCGCCACTGCTGAAGTGACTTCTGAAGAAAGCGATTTTATCGGTCGTGGCCTGCTGCCTGTATATTACCCTGTTTTAAAGCAATGCCTTGACGGAAAAGGCGGCTTTACCGGAAAAAATGCTGGCCTTACTGCTGCAAAGAATCTTTGCAAAAGCTTTTTTCCAACTGGCAGTGGTAATTACTCGCGTGATTTTGGGAATCCTGTAAAGATGCTCGAATGGGCGCGAAAAAACGCCGGCAATGAAAAGCTTTGCAAACTTGTAACTTCAGCCAGACGCGGTGATGTCATGCTTTCTGGCCCCTCTAATAAAAAATCTATCGACAGTAATTTTATCTGCTTAATGACAAAAGGCCCTTACTACCACGCAGTGCTGGTTATTGACGGGCCGCCGCCTGTGGTGATAGAGGCTGTGGGGCTGACCGGCAACCGGTTTGATACCACCAGCGATAAGGTCAGAATGAGCAGCTGGTATGAAGAATATAATACTTACACCAACTACAGGCTTGTTCGCCCGACTTTTGGGGAAAAACCCGCCAAAGCCGGCGAAATGATAGAAAAGGCTGTAAGCTATGCCGAGGCCCAGCTTGGCCGCCCCTATGATTATTCGTTTTCTGACAGCGATGGTACGCGGGCGTTTTATTGTAGTGAGCTCGTGAGCAAGGCGTATAGAGAAGGTGCAGGTCTCGAAATTGCCGAAAAAAATGCTGAGAGAGACAAAATAATTATCGCAATACATGGGGCAATAGACGGCCTTGAACCTAAAAATAAATTTGCGCTTTCTGATAAAGTAATGAGATTCGCTGTTGAATACAGTAGTACAAAACCAGCCGACATAGAAAAGCTTCAGAGTTTTATTATTGACGACTTGATTCCTGATTGTAAGCTGCTTGAACGTGCTTTTCCAAACCAGCAGGCCCGCGATAAATTGAATGCTGTTTTTAATAAAATTAAGAGCAATGAGGGTTTTAAAAAATTTACCGCAGCAATCGATGCTTATGAAGCAGACAAAAAATCTGGCAAGTTCGATGCCGGCTGGGGAATCGGTAAGTTGCGCAAGCTTAAAAGCGAAGCCGCGATCGGCCTTGCCTTGCTTAAAGATATTGATTTGCTTGCCAAAGAAAGCGGTGCCAGTCGTAAAAATCTTTTGGTCGTTTTTACAAAGCTGTTTTTGCCGATTTACCAGAATCTGGGCACCTACGGCGAATTGTTAACCGGCATGAATCGTGATTCTGGCTTGCCTCTGGCTCCTGGCGTGCAAACTGTTCTGAAAATAGTAGACTGGGGCGTAAATAAGCGCGAACAGGTTAAAAAATGGCCGGTGGTGGGCAATATGCTTGCCGCTTTAATGCCGGGCAATGGTGATGGAAAGACTAAAACCGATTTTGTCAGTCCGAGCGACCTTGCTCATGCCAGCCCTGGTTTTGCCATAGACTGCCCCTGAGTGGTCTGGCAATCATATTGCATTCATGGGTTTCCGTTATTCCCGCAGGGCAAACGGTAACTTAATCTTGTTACAGAGAGAGTTTCGCGAACTCTTTAACTTTTTAATTTTACTCCCATATTCCTAAAAGCCGGCGCAGTCTATCAGCCGGGTATTTTTTCTGCAGCGATTCGCTTCGCTCACAAGCTTCCGAAAAAGTAATCCCGTCTTCTCTTCGCGCCTAACTTGAAAGTTCTCGTCACCAGACTGAAAAGCAGGAGATCGCCCGGGGTAATCCGAAAAATCTTGGCATGTTCTTTTTAAAATGCTATCTTTAAAAGAGAGAATCTTTCGGAGGAACTTGCAGGTGCAGATATATGCCACATACCTGAATCTGTTTGTGTTGCAAAATAGCATGCTCAGCTGGTTTGCGCCGGCTTTATCTTGCCATCTTTCTGCTTTGCGCAAAAAAGGAGCGCAGTGAAGATGCAAAAAACTTTCGTTCGACTCGCTGGCTTTAAATGGCTTTTTTTCTGGCGCATAGTTCCGTGGCTGGTTTTATTTTTGGCTGTGCTTGGTTCTTTGTGGTTATGGCAAGCTGTTAGAGTGGCTAATCTGGCAA
>SABV01000043.1 GCA_009928855.1 Erysipelotrichia bacterium
TTTTTTTATATGACCGCTGATCAATAATAACTTGCCTTGAATCTTTCTATCAGGTAAATTGTTGATATTATGAGTACTGTTAAAAAACGTCTGGGCGATATTCTTATAGACTGTAACCTTATTTCTGAAGAGCAGCTTAAGCAGGCTCTCAATTTTCAGCATGAACGCAATGTAAAGCTTGGTGAAGCTCTCGCTGAAATGGGGCTGGTAACAGAAGACGATATTATCTGGGCTCTGGGCAATCAGCTTAATATCTCGTTCATTCATCTCAACCCCGATATTGTTACCGATGAAGCGGCCAAGATGGTTGCTCCAGAGTTCGCACGCGAGAATAAGCTGATGCCTCTTTACAAAGCAGACAATCAGATGAGCGTCTGTATGGTTGATCCGCTTGATTCAAGACCCATCGAATTTCTCGAAAGCAAATATGGTCTGAATATATCGGTTTCGATTTGTACTGCCTTTGACTTTGAACAGACTTATGCTGCTGTTTACGGCCCGATTGACGTCCAGGAAAAGGTCGCAGCCGGCGAAATGGATGCCGAAGAAAAGCAAACCCTCGAACGCGGCATTCCCAAAGGAATGGAAGGCTCAGACAAGGTTCTAAACTACATTCTTGGCCAGGCAATTATAAACAGGGTTAATCGAATTCACTTTGAACCATCTGATAAAGGCGTTGTGATAAGGTTCAGAGCCAACAACGTGCTGACCCGTAAAATTGAAGTGCCTATAAAGGTGCATCACGAAGTTATTTCGAGATTAAAAAAGCTTTCGCAGCTCTCTGAAAACGATCAGAAGCGCGAGGGGGTTATGGTCGGGCATTTTAGAGTAACAGTATCGAGTCGCCAGGTAAACATTCAGACAATATTTTTTCCGACTGTCGATGGCGAAATGGTTATTTTAAAGCTGAGCGATTTTGGTAATATCAATGAGCAGCTGGGCCGCATTGGAAAATCTGCCATAGATGATCTTGTAAAGTCTATTAAGGCCAATCATGGTGTTCTTTATGTGACGGGCCCACGAGAATCCGGCAGAACCACAACTCAGTATTGCATTATGAGCGCCTATGAACCCGAAACCAAAAAACTGGTTACCGTAGAAAATCCTGTAGTATCAACTCTCGCAAATACTACGCAGATTCAAGTAGGCACCGCCGGCATAACAGATGCCTCCGAGGGGCTTAAATTGGCTTTGATGCTTGATGCGGATGTTATTTATCTTGATAACCTCCAGTCGGCAGCCCTGGCAGAGGAAATAGCGTTCGCCGGTCTCGGCGGCAAAACAGTGCTTACTTCATTTCTCGCTTATGATGCGTCAAATAGCATTGTTAAACTGCTTGAAACTGGAGTAGATCCGGTTCTTCTTTCTTCTTCTCTTTGCGGTTTTGCCTGCCAGCGTTTAATCAGAGTTCTTTGCCCAAAATGCAAACAACCGGCTGATATTCCTGCCAGTCTCGCCGAGCTTTTGCCAGAAAAAGAACTTGGCAAAAAAATCTATACAGCCAAGGGTTGTGATGGCTGTTTTAATACCGGTTATAGTGGAAAAACTCTCATTCTTGAGTTTATTCCGGCAACCGCCACCCTCAGACAGATGATGATCAATCGACAAAACTATCAAGATTTTAATAGCTTTGCGCGCAAGCAGGGTGTTAAAAGTCTCGCTACAAAAGCCCTCGAAATGATGCTTCAGGGCGAAACGAGTGCGGATGAATTTATGAGGCTGTTTTGATTTATGGCAGATAATTTTTTAGGCAAATTTTTTGGTAGTGGCTCCGAAAAGCCCACTGACGATGATAATAAGCTCAGGGTGCCACGCGCTGAAGGCGCACCGGCTCCGGTTCCGCCAATGGCTTCTCCACCCAGACCGCCAATGCCTCCTGCATCACCAATGCAGCGGCCTCTTGCTACAGAAGCTCCCGCAAGGCCCGTCGGAGTTCCCGCTGCAACCCAGCCGGCTGCACCCGCCATGTCACCTCGCCAGAATGCTCCTTCGCAGACTTCCCACAATAAAAACCAGGACGACGATGGCGAAATTATTATAGACGATCTTCTCAGGCTGATTGTCGAAAAAGAAGGATCAGATCTTCACCTTACGGTTGGTTCGCCGCCGATGCTCCGATTGCAGGGCAAACTCTGGCCTACAGACCTGCCTGTGCTTACTCCCAAAGAAACACGTCGAATGATTTATCAGTTTCTGAACAATGATCAACGCGACCGACTTGAGCGTGATCTTGAACTTGATATTTCGTATGAGCTCGCAGAAGTTGCTCGTTTCCGCTGTAACGTATTTTTTACACGCCTTGGAATGGGAGCTGTATTCAGGGTTATTCCAACCAAAATTAAAACTCTGGCTGATTTGAAATTGCCGCCGGTTCTAGGTGAGCTTGCCAGGCGCAACAAAGGTCTGATACTTGTAACCGGGCCCACAGGTTCAGGTAAATCAACAACCCTGGCTGCCATGGTTGACCAGGTCAACAACGAGCGCCAGGACCACATTTTGACAATTGAGGACCCGATAGAATTTGTTCATAATCATAAGACATGTCTGGTCAATCAGCGTGAAATAGGCCCGAATACCAAGTCGTTTTCGGCCGCCCTGCGTTCGGCTCTTCGTGAAGATCCTGATATCATTCTTGTCGGCGAAATGCGCGATTACGAAACTATTTCTCTCGCTGTAACAGCCGCTGAAACAGGCCATCTTGTTTTCGCCACATTGCATACACCTTCGGCAGCTCAATCGGTAGATCGTATTGTCGACGTTTTTCCTGCCCATCAGCAGGACCAGATCAGAACTCAGCTTGCTGACGCCCTCCAGGGAATTGTAGCCCAGCAGCTTGTTCCAACCGTAGACGGTCTGGGACGCGCGGTTGCTCTTGAGATTCTTATCAATACATCGGCTGTAGCAAACCTTATTCGTGATAACAAAACCTTTCAGTTGCCTTCTATTATGCAGACGAGCAAACAGGCCGGTATGCAAACAATGGACCAGTCACTGATGGATTTGGTAAAACAGCGCAAAATCAGCCCACAGGAAGCTTATCGTCGTTCGGCAGACAAAAAAGCATTCGAACAATACAAACCTCGCGAATATTAAACTGCAGCTTCTAAAAGTCAGATTTAGTCAGTGGCAATAAATTGTTCTTGCATATACAGAGCGGTTTGTGTACACTGTCCGCCTGCTGTAAACAGCCTGACCCTATTTTGCCGGAGTATTATCAAGTGAAAGCACATAGACACATTATTCAACCTGAAAAAATTCGCAATGTCGCAATTATTGCACATGTAGACCACGGAAAGACTACTCTGGTTGACGCCATGATCAAACAGTCAGGCCTTTTTCGAGAGAACCAGCACGTAGAAGAGTGCTTCATGGACAACAACGACCTTGAGCGTGAACGCGGTATCACAATTCTTTCGAAGAATCTTTCGCTTGAATACATGGGATATCGCATTAATCTCGTAGACACTCCAGGCCACGTGGATTTTGGTGGAGAGGTTGAGCGTGTTTTGCAGATGGCTAACGGCTGCTTGCTGCTTGTAGACTCTTTTGAAGGGCCGATGCCTCAGACCCGTTTCGTACTTAAAAAAGCTTTGGCGGCCGGATTAAGGCCTGTTGTTGTTATTAACAAAATAGATAGGCCTGATGCTCGTGTTGAAGCGGTTGAAGACGAAATTCTTGACCTTTTTATCGACGTCGGTGTCGAAGAAAGCATGCTTAACTACCCGGTTCTTTATGCATCGGGCCGTGCCGGCTACGCTGTCAGAAAAATGGAAGATCCCAGAACCGACATTATCCCGTTACTTGAAGAAATTCTAAAACAGGTTCCGGCACCTACTGGTGACCTCGAAGGACCCGGGAAAATGCTGATCACCAGTCTTGATTATAATGATTATGTTGGCAGAATTGGTATTGGCAGAATTATTGGTGGCGTAATTACCGGCAAGTCAGAAGTTTTCAGAGTTCATCCGGGTGAAGTGGCCGAAAAAAACAAGATTCTCAGACTTTATTCTTATCGCGGCATTCAGCGTGTAGAAGTTGAAGAAGCCGGTGCCGGCGATATTGTTGCTATATGCGGAATCGATAATATCTCAATTGGCGATACTATCTGCACAGAGCTTTGCGACCCTGAAGAGGTTTTATCTGTCGATCAACCGGTTATTTCGATGTCTTTTGCAGCCAACACCAGCCCATTTTCGGGCCGTTCCGGTAAATTTCTTACCTCCAGGCAGATTCGTGCAAGACTCGATCGCGAACTCGAAACCAACGTTGCAATGCGCGTTGAAGAGGTAACTGAACAGCGCGACATGTTTCTGGTTTCAGGGCGCGGAGAACTGCATCTCGGTATTCTCATCGAAACCATGCGCCGAGAAGGTTATGAATTGCAGGTCAGCAAGCCTACCGCAATTTTCAAGCGCGACGATTCAGGGCAGTTGCTTGAGCCAATCGAAGAGCTTGCCATCGATATTCCAGACAGCTATATGGGTATTGTCATGGAAGTGCTTGGCCCTCGCCGGGCTATGCTTGAATCTTCAAAGCGTCTTCTGGATAACTATCTGCGCCTGATTTTTTCGGTTCCGGCCAGAGGTTTGCTTGGTTTCAGATCGATGTTTTTGACCATGACCAATGGCACCGGCATTATGAACCAGTGTTTCAGAGGCTATGAAGCTCATCGTGGCGACATACCTGAAAGCCGTAACGGCGTAATGGTCGCAACTGACCCTGGTATTGCAACTGCTTATGCTATCAAAAATCTTTCAGAACGCGGCACACTCTTTTATGGTCCGGGCGAAGAAATTTATGAAGGCCTGGTAGTTGGAGAACGCCCTCTGGCAAGCGATTTAAAGGTTAATATTGTTAAAAAACGTCATGTTACCAATCATCGCTCTGCCACCTCTGAAGAACTCGAAAAGTTGGCGGCACCACGCCGCATGACTCTTGACCAGGCTCTTGAATATGTTGCCGATGACGAATGGGTCGAAGTTACACCGGCTGCCATACGCCTGCGCAAAAAAGGCGAGGCAAAGGTCGGCAAAAAGGCCTGACCAGAGCTTTTGAACAGATTTAATTAAAAACCCGCCGGCAGCGATGCCGGCGGGTTTTCGGTATTCAGTGACAGGTGACCATCGAATGATGGGTGGTTATCATTTTCATCAGCTCTTCAGGGGTGTTAGCTACCCTGAACAGTTCGAGATTTTCTACTTTGATTGTTTTTTCTTTTATTCCATGGTGAAGCAATGCCATGAATGGCGCAAAATAGTTGTTTATATTCAGCAAAAACATCGGTTTGTCGTGACGTTTGAGCTGTTTCATGGTGAGCAGGTCGAAAAATTCATCGTAGGTGCCTATGCCGCCGGGCAAAGCGACAATATAGTCTGATTTTTCCAGCATTGCCTGTTTGCGGGGTCTGAGATCTTCGACACTGTGCACTTCATCCAGATCAGGGTGTTGAATGCCTCTGTCTATCATGTATTCGGGAATAATGCCGATCAATTGCCCTCCGGATTTTTTGTGAGCATCAGCCACCGTTTTCATGAGCCCGCAGGTAGTGCCACCATACAGCAGAGCAAAATTATGTTCTGCCAGTAATTGAGCGAATCGGGCGCCATCTGTCTTGATGACTTCAGACACATCGCCGCTCGAAGAACAAAATATACAGACAACGGGTTTTTTCGTAGTGTTATTATTCATAATCGCAGATTATAACATTTTAGTGAAATCTCTCCCACTCCTGTTTTCTTTACGGTGTTGATTATTGATTTTTGCTTGTATTGCGCTTATAATTGCCTCTCAAACAGTTTCGCCAATTTAAAATTTTTGTCGTCGACGGGAGAAACACATGGTAGATCTCGAAAAAATCATTTCGTTGTGCAAGCGCCGCGGGTTCATTTTTCAGGGCAGCGACCAGTATGGTGGCCTGCAGGGCACATGGGACTACGGTCCGTTGGGTGTTGAGCTGAAAAATAATGTTAAACGTGCCTGGTGGCGCCGGGTTGTTTACGAACGCGATGATATGGAAGGTCTTGATTGTGCAATTCTCATGAATCGCCTGGTTCTCAAGTATTCAGGGCACGAAGAAACATTCTCAGACCCGATGGTAGATTGCCGCAAGTGCAAGAAAAGATTCAGAGCCGACCAGGTCGATGTTAATGAAAAATGCTCTGAAGGTGATAAGCACGATTTGACTGAGCCGCGCCCTTTCAATTTGATGTTCAAGACCACTTATGGCCCGGTTGCCGACGAAAATAATGTTGCATACCTGCGCCCAGAAACAGCCCAGGGTATCTTTATCAATTTTAAAAATGTGCTGGATTCAACCAATCGCAAATTGCCTTTTGGCATAGCGCAGATCGGCAAATCATACCGCAACGAAATTACTCCCCGTAACTTCATTTTCAGAGTTCGCGAATTCGAACAGATGGAAATTGAATTCTTTGTAAAACCGGGTGCTGATATGGAAAGCCACAAGCAGTGGGTGGAAGACCGTTATAACTGGTATATCGAACTGGGCATCAAACCCGAAAATATGCGCCGCTACGAGCAAAAACCAGAAGAGCTCGCCCACTATGCCAAGGCTACCGTAGATCTGCTTTATCGCTTTTTCCCTGAACGCGAAGACGAAAATAAACAGTTTGACGAAGTAGAAGGTATCTCTAATCGCGCCGACTTCGACCTGACTTGTCATACTAAAGGCGGAAAACTCGTTCTTGCCGATGGTCGTGAGATTCCCAATGTGCATGCTGTTAACAAACTGACCTATTTCGATCACGAAACCAATCAGCACATTCTACCGTATGTAATCGAACCCTCTGCCGGCGTTGATCGTGCCACTCTCGCGTTTTTGATGGATTCTTACGTAGAAGAAACCGTTAATGACGGCCAGCGCGTTGTTCTTAAGATTCATCCAGAACTTGCACCAATAAAAGTTGCCGTGCTGCCGCTCAAAAAGAATAACGACGGTATTCGCAATACTGCCATGCAGATTAAAAACAATCTCATGAAAAAAAGTGGCTGGCGCACAGTCTATGACGATACAGCCGGAATCGGCAAACTTTATCGTCGTCAAGACGAAATTGGTACGCCATTTTGCGTTACTGTCGATTTTGACACCCTCGAAAATCAATCTGTAACCGTGCGTGATCGTGACACTATGGCTCAGGAACGTGTTAAAATAGACGATCTGCAAGAATATCTGGCTGCCAAACTTGGTAACTGCTGATAATAACCCCGGTCGACTTATAAGAGGCGACATGCTGCATGTCGCCTCTTCGCTTGCGCCAGAAACTTTCAGACTGATCTATCTTGATCCGCCATTTTTAACGGGCAGAGAGCAGGTTGGCACTAGAGAAGGCTGTGCTTACGACGACCGGTGGGCCGGAGAGCTTGACAGCTATCTTCCATGGCTTAAAGAGCGTTTGTATGCGCTTTATGCGTTGCTTTGTGCCAATGGAAGCCTTGTTCTGCACCTGGACTGGCGTACTTCGCACCACGCCAGAGTGATGCTCGATGAAATATTTGGCCGAAAAGGATTTATGAACGAAATTATCTGGCATTATACCGGTGGCGGCCGCTCAAAACGGCGGTTTTCGTGTAAACATGACACGCTTCTCTGGTATAGTCGTAGTCAGCAGCCGGTTTTTAATATCGACGCTATCAGGGTTCCATACAAACCGACTTCTGGATACGCAAAATCCGGCATTGTGGCAAACAGTGGGCGTAAATACATGCCTGACCCTCGTGGCACACCAATAGACGATGTCTGGGATATCCCCATCATCAATCCAATGTCGCTAGAACGCATCGGTTACCCGACTCAGAAGCCTCTGACTTTGCTTAACCGTTTAATTTCAGCGCTCAGTAGCCCCGGTGATTTAATCGGTGATTTCTGCTGCGGCAGCGGCACTACAGTGGTGGCGGCGCATAATCTTGGTAGAAAATGGCTGGGTTGCGATCTTTCAGATGCTGCAATTGAATGCACCCGGCAACGTCTGAATGCTGAATGCGGTATTAAAATCACCCCTGGTTGATTATAAAAACACGCAGCTACAGTAAATCTTTTTAATACGGGCACGCAGACTCTGTTTTTATCAATGCCGGCGAATTCTGAGAGCCGGATTTCTAGATAGCCTTTGTCGCAGATAAAACAGTTGTTGTCTATACCATTGATTTTATGGGGAATATAGCAATATTCAGCGTTCATTTTGCCATGTTGTTGCAGTTGCCAGATAAAAGCGGTTCCCTGCCGATAAAGGGGCTCTCCATTTTCTTTTAAGGGCGAAAACAGGGCTCTTCTATTTTCGAACACTGATGAATTCAGGCATTTTTCATCTTCTAACGTCAATTGCCCTCTTAAAATAAAACCCTTGTCTGATGCCCTTATATACAGAAAACATTCTTTATCGGCTATTTTGATAAAAATAGCGCGTTCGCAGTTTTTTGCTGCGCGAAGATTGTCAAAAAATGTCTGGTCAAGAGTTTGAGGAAACAGTCTGCCCTGATCTAAGGCCGAAAGAGACTCTGCGGACAGCAGTAGTATGAAGTGCACAAGAAAACATATCTGCAATACATACTTGTAATTAGTATTGTGTTTTGCTGGCAACATTTGCATGAGTAAGTATAACACAATCACTGGTGCTTGCAGTTTGTTGGATGGGCGTTATATCATGTACCGGTAAGAGAAAATTAGTGGGTAAAATGGAGGAAAGCATGTCTGAGGCGCGAAAAATGATTTTGAATATGCTGGCAGAGGGTAAGATAACCGTCGAAGAATCCGAAAAACTGTTGGCGGCGCTTAATGCCGAAGCGTCTCAAAACAGTCAGAAAGCATCATCTGAAACAGATAGAAGCTCTGCCGGAGAAGAAAGAGATCGTGGTTCTGAACGCCGGCGTGAACCTGAAGATGATTATTTCAATCCATTTTCTAATGCTACCAAACTTGGTTTTGATCTGCGCAATCTTGCGCAGACCGTTCAGCAGACTGTTCAGCATGCGATAAAAAAGGCAGAGCCCCGTAGCCGCGAATTTAAAGACAAGATGAAAGAATTTGGCACCTGGATGCAGGAAGTCGTTGGCACTATGGCGTCTGAAATCGGCAATGTCAAAGGTGAACCTGTTGATGGAATACCGGTAGACTTTGTTGTTACACCGCCTGATGGTGTTGATGCCTGTAATACTTTTATGTTCGAAAATATCTTCGGTGAAATCAGAATTCACGAGGGCAGCGAATTTAAGATGCACGTTAATGGTCGGGTCAGCCGTGCGGTTATTGGTGAATACCAGCCGGCCCAGTGGTTTGCCCGTAATGCCGTGCGCGTGAGCGATAGAAGTCTTTTTGTGGGCTTTGATCGAAATCAGCCGGTTAAAGCAATTATAGATATGGAAATTACCCTGCCGGCCGACGTGCTGATAAGCTGCAAGACTGTTTCGTCTGGCATCAGATTACGTGGGCATTACAGAATTGGCGAACTTAAAACAGTCAGTGGTAATATCAGAATTCAGGGCGCTAACCTCAAACAATCTCTGATCGAAACCGTAAGCGGCGCTGTGCAGATCGAAGGCGGTGAAATTGCCATGCAGATCAAGTCTACCTCTGGTGACTTTCTCGTGCGTGATTCAAAAATAGAAGAACTTAAAATCAACTCGGTTTCAGGCGATATACTCTTAACCGAAGGCAGCATCTCTGAAAATACTGATGTGAGACTGGTTACAACTTCTGGCGACATCATCGTCGAAAAAATGAGCGGGCCCTGGAAAGTCGTCGAAGCCACAACCCGTAGCGGTGAAGTAGTGCTCGACTGGAAAGGCGATATGACACCGCTTAATAATCAGGGTACTTCGTTAAAGTCTGGTAGCACCGGCGCTGAATTTCATGCTGAATCAGTGAGTGGCGATATTCAATTTACTTGAGCAACTGATAAACAAATTTAAAGGGGTTTTGTATACAAAACCCCTTTATATAGCGGAGACACACACATTATGGAACCTCTTCAAGTTATAGGCCTGATACTTGTTATCACAGCATTATTCGCTATTGGTGGTAAAGTCGTTCTTTTTTTTAAAAATCGTGAAATTACTCTTATCAAAGAAAAATACGAGCAATTGATCAGCTCGACAAAGCATGAGCATGAAGCGGTCAGAGCTGCGATTTCCGAAGATGGATTCAAGCAGATCAAGCGCACCGAAGAGCATTACCAGCGCAAGCTTGACGAAAAAGATGAACAGATTCAGGGCCTGGTGAGTGAAATTGAAGAATTGAAAGCCTGGAAAGATGATCTGGGCATAAAACTTGCCAAATTTGAAGGCGCCAGTCAGGGTAGTCAGCAGCGCCTGGTTTTTAAACTGATCGACCACAACCAGAAGCTCAACCGCGCTCTCAACGAAAAATGGAAAGCTGTTGAAGAGACTATCAGCAAAGAACTGAATGCATCGCTGACTAAAATAAAGAGCATGTTTGCTGATGCCGAAAAATTGCATCACGACGGTATCGAAATAATTTCTGAATACGAAGCCCGCCTGCCTGAAGACATCAGAAAAAAAGTTCACGAAGATCTGCTCAAACTGCCTGAATCAACTTCTATAAAATAAATTCTGCGTTCTTAAACAGAAAAAAATTGAGCGGTTGCGGCAGGCTAAATTAGTTTTTGGCAAATGCCGCTTTATCTGCGAGGAGTCATGTGATATAATCCTGGCATGATGCTGCTTGATATTATTGCCGGAATACTTACTGCTGTTGCAGGTCTTGGCGTGTTTGTCGGCCTCGACAAGCTGGTTGGTTCTTTTGTTTTTCTTGCGTTACTTTTTGCAAGTTTGCTGTTTAACCATGCCTGTGCCTGGGCCAATCTAGAAGACAATCGTTTTGTTGCCGCGCTGGTTTGTCGTGGCAAATTTGATCGTAATGGTGCAGTCAGAAGCCTCAGAATAGTTTTTGCCCTGATTATTTTTGCAATTTGCCTGTATTTTCTTGTTAAAATCTACTGGCTTTCTTTAGGGTTAAATCTCACTGTTTACGACTCGTTTAACCAGCGTATTTTTTATCTGGTGTCACAGATTGCCCTGATCTTTTTTGGTGTTTTTGCGGTAAGAACTTTGCAGAGTCATAAACAGCCTGATATTTCGCTGCAATGGTACAGGGCGCTTGCTTATCTTTCTTCTTATCAGCTGTTATTTTTTGTCTTTTTTGTTTTCAGCACCTATTTGCCAGAAGCTGAGAGCGAACGTCTGATGAAGATTGTCGACTACGGGCTGTTTTCTGTTTTTATCTATCTTGCACTTATAAGTGCAGAAATACTGACCGCAGCCGGTCGGGCGCTTGTAATGCTGGCTCGTAACTCCGGCGACTGCAATTTGCCTGTTCCATTTTTTATTACTTTTTTTGCAGCCGAAGATTCAATCAAACGCAGCCTGGTGAGAAGCATAGAGACAATTTCAGGGGTCGATGTTTCGCGCTCTGAAATTGTAAGTTTTTTTACCAGTATTTTTGAACCGGTGACCATAATTGCTTTGATGGTTTTGTGGTTGATTACTTCTGTGGTCATTGTCCCACCGGGTCAGGAAGTTATCTTTAAACGGTTTGGCCAGGTTTGCGGGGCACGTTCATTCGGCCCTGGTTTGCATTTTAAGCTTCCATGGCCATTTTCTAGTTTTGAATTGTATGACCCTCAAAAAGTAAAGACTTTGAATATTGGTTTTGAGCCAGATCCTAAGCAACGCCATATCCTCTGGACCAAATCACACTCGGTTAACTATTTTTATCTGATAGTTGGTGATGGAGTCGAAATAATCGCTATTGACTGTCAGTTAATGTATCGCGTAGACAACCTTTTTAAATACATTACGGCCTTGCAGAATCCAGAAGAATACATCACCGCCTCAGCTTATAAGTTTTTAACAATTGAAACCGTCTCAACGAAATTTGATGAAATTATTTCGAGAGATAGACAAATTCTGGCGGAGCAGTTAAAGAGCAAGATACAGGCCGATCTTAATGCCAGAGATATGGGTGTGAGCATTGTGGAAGTGGTTTTTCTGGCTATGCATCCTCCGCTTGAGGTTGCGGAAGCCTATGAAGACGTTATCAGCGCTCAGATAGATAAATTAACCTATGTTTTAAAGGCAAACACTGAGAACACACATAAGCTTTACATGAGTAAAGCCAATGCCAAAAGTTCTGAACTCGATGCAAAAAGTTATGCTGCCAATACCGTTTCTAGAGCGGTCGGCGAAGCTGCTTCATTTGCAAGTCGCACTCTTGGTTACCAGATTGACCCTGATCTGACAAAGTTCAGACTTCGCTTCGATCTGCTGCAGAAGATTCTTGCAGCGAGACCGGTATATGTTATTGATAAATCAATTATGCGTGAAAAAGATAATCTTTTTTTGAATATGCAAAATTAGATAGAAAGGTTGCAAAAATGCAGTTCTGGCTAAGATTGATGCTCGCATTACTCTTGCTGAGCCTTGTTTCATATCAGGCTTTTATTGTGCCCCTACCGGAGGGCTATAAGGCGGTTGTTGCCCATTTTGGCAACCCTGATCGGATTCTCGAAAAATCTGGCGCTCATTTTAAATGGCCGTGGCCGATAGATAACTGCTATTTTTTTGATTGCAGAAATCGTATTTATAACACCAGGTTTACGCAAACTCTTACCAGAGACAAAAAAGCAGTAATTCTTCTTACCTATATTGTCTGGAACATCAAAAATCCGTTGGTTTTTCTTCAATCCGTAGGCACGGTTGCTAACGCCGAAGATAAGATAGAGGGGCTGGTTTCCAGCTCAAAAAATAACGTTCTTGGTAATTATGATCTGGCAAACCTTGTTTCAACAGACCCCGAACAACTCAAACTCGCAGAGATAGAGGGTAAAATTCTCGAAGCTGTAGCAGGCCGCGCCAGAGAAAGCTTCGGGGCCGAAATTTCAAGTGTGGGTATTAAACGACTCGCTTATCCTGAAAACAATGTAAAAGCTATTTTCAGCCAGATGCGCGCCGAACGAGGGCAATATGCAGCCAAATATCGTGCTGAAGGGCGAATGCAGGCATCGATAATTCTTTCTGAAACCGATCTTGAAATAGCCAAGATCAATGCTGAAGCAATAAAAACTTCTGCCGAAATCAAAGGGCAGGCCGATCGTGAAGCTACCGAAATTTACGCGGAAGCTCACAAAAAAGGTCGCGAATTTTATAAATTTAACAGATCTCTTGAAGTGCTCGAAAAGATGGTGAACGAAAATGCCGTCTTCATACTTAGAAGCGATCAGCCACCATTTAATGTGTTGAGTGAGACCACCGGAAATGAGCAGTGAAAGCAAAAAAAATACTCCGCTGATCAAAACCATCAATGATTTTATGTCATTGTTGAAGGCTTTGATGGTTCTGGTTTTTATCGGCTACTGCTTTTCTGGCCTGACTATTATAAATCCAGACGAAATTGGTCTTATACTCAGAATGGGCAAACTTAACGGTATGACCAGACTCGATCAGATACATAACCCGGGCTGGCTGCTGGCTTTGCCGCAACCTTTTGATGAAGTGCTTAAGATTCCGGTTAAACAGATTCTCGAAGTAAAAATCCGCGAACTCGCTGCAATAAATAGTAAAAACGAGATTGATCGTACTTCGATTGATCCTTTGAATGAAGGTTACTGTATCAGCGGCGATGAGAATATTTTTCAGGCCTCGATTCTGGTAAAATACCAGATCAGTGACCCGATTCAGGCTGTTTTTGGGTTTACTGCCTCGTTTTCGACATTCAATCGTCTGATTTATGATCTTACGGTAGCCGAGATGACAAGAGTAGCTGCCAGGTTCAACATTGATGGGCTGCTTTCTGAAAATAAAAAGCAGCTTTCGGAGCAGGTTAAAGCCCTTGTTCAGGCTCAGCTCGACAAACTTCTTTCTGGTTTAACTCTTGTTTCTGTCGAAATAGAAGAGTTGGCACCGCCGGTATTTCTAAAAAGAGACTTTGAAGAGGTTAATTCAGCCTTTATTAACAGGCGCAATTTTATCAACGAGGCGAATAGTCTCAGCGAAGAGAAGTTGCCCAAAGCTCGTGGAGCAGCCAGCGAAATGATAAACGGTGCCCATGCTTATAAGCAGACCGTCGTTGCCGAAGCAACAGCAGAAGCTGGCAGATTCGAAAAGCTTCTGCGTGCTTATTCAGAAAACACTGAAGAAGTTAAACTTGAAATGAGCAGTCGGGTTCATAAGCTGGTGATCGAAAAAATGCGTAATATGGTGGTTTTTCCTTCACTCAAAGACTGCCAGGCCGGAATCAGATCTGTTTTAAACGGTAATGGCAAAAGTATACTGCCTCAGCCGGTTAGTGTTAACCCCTTCTACGACGAAGAAAATGAGTCTATAAACAATGAACCACTCCCATTGCCATAGTCATTCAGTTGGTCTGAATCGAATTCTGCAGATAAAGCTCGCCAATTCGATTTTCGCCGCAATCTTTCTGGCGGCCGGTTTGATCCATCAGATGATGTTTCCTGAACAGGTGCAAACGTCTCAACTTATTATTGCTGTCGCTGCGCTCGCCGTTTCTTTGCCTGTGTTTGCAAATGGTTTGCGGGGTTTGCTATGCCGTGAACCACGCTTTATGACTGAGCAGCTGGTCAGTCTTGCAATTCTGGCGGCCATGACAGAAGGCAACTTTGTAGTTGCCGCTATTATTCCAATAATTCTGGCTTTTGGCCATCTTCTTGAAGAAAAAAGCATAATGGGTATAGAAGAAGCCATTGCTTCGCTTAAGAGCCTTCATTCACGTCAGGCAAGAGTGCTTCGTAACGGTTGCGAGACCATGATTGAACCTTCCGAACTTATGGTTGATGAAATTGTGGTTTGTTATCCGGGTGAAACGATCGCTGCCGATGGAGTCGTTTATGAAGGTGAGTCTATGGTAAATCAGGCGCCGATAACCGGAGAAGCTCTTCCGATAGAAGCGTTTGCCGGGGTTAATGTTTTTGCCGGCACTATCAATCTCAGTGGCAAAATAGCTGTAAAGGTCACAAAACTTGCTTCTGATACTCTTTTTAACAAGATTGTCAACCTTCTTGAAGAAGCAGAGCAGTCGAAAGCGCCTATCGTAAAGATAATCGAGAAATATCTTAATCTGTATTTTCCTTTTGTGATAATGGTTGCCGCAATTACATTGTTCTTAACCCGCGATGTAAGCAGAGCTATAACAATTCTTATCATCAGTTGTCCGTGTGCGCTGATTCTGGCAAGTCCAACCGCTATGATTGCCGCATTGGTGAGTGCTTCCCGATATGGTATTATGATCAAAAATACGGCGTTTCTTGAATTGCTCGCCGAAGTTGATACCGTCATATTCGATAAAACCGGTACTGTGACCCTTGGACGTCTTGAAATTGAGAAAATTTGCCTGCAGCCGGGAGTCACCAATGACGAGCTTCTTAAGCATGCGGCTTTTTGCGCCAGCGGTTCTATTCACCCCGTGTCTGCTTCGATCGTTGCCTATGCGCACAGTATTGGCCTTAAAATAGATGTGCCTGCAAAACAGAAAGAACTGCATGGCCGTGGAGTCTTTGCTGAAGATGATCAGCACAAATATTATCTTGGCAAGTTTTCCTGGATAGAAGAAGAAACCGGCTTATCGCTTTCAGAGAATGCTGATGTCGAAAACGGCATATCTGTGTGGATCGCCAATGAAACGAGACTGCTGGGCGAAATTCTTTTTTCAGATAAGCCGCGCCCTGAAATGCGCAAATCAGTCGATATGATTCGACAGCTTGGCGTAAACCATATTGTACTGCTCACAGGCGATAAAAAACAGATTGGTGCGAGCATCGGTGAGTTTCTTGGTGCAGACGAAATTGTTTCTGAATGCCTTCCACAAGACAAGCTCAACTATGTGAATAAAAAGAAGGCCGAAGGCTGTAAGGTAATGTTTGTGGGCGATGGAATCAATGACGCATTGGCTCTTAAGGCCAGCGATGTTGGTATTGCAATTGCCCGTGGAGGCTCTGATATTGCCATACAGAACTCGGATATCACGTTAAACAGTGATAGCCTGATGAATTTGCCGCAGATGTTCACTCTCTCAGAAAAAACTCGCAATATTATCAATCAGAATATTCTAATTGGTACGGGCTTTAGTCTGTTGCTCATGATATTGGCATTTGTCGGTCTGATAAGCCCCGTAATCGGAGCAATAGCCCACAATCTAGGCCCTGTTTTTGTTGTTTTGAACAGTGCCAGAATGTTAAAAGAGTCGTAAATTCTACGGTTGTCGCAGTTCGAACTTTATAATGCCATCGAGCAGGTCTATCTGAGTTACCTTAACGGCTACCTTCTGGCCAACGGCAACGTCGAACGATGGTTTGCGGCAGTGTCTGAATGAGCAGAGAAAATCGACGTAAAAAGTGACTTCGGTCATCCCGACTTCAACAACTACGCCGTCATAAACCACTTCTTTGGCTTTCTGCAGTTGTTTTATATATTTGTGCAGGAAATAGCGGTCGCGGTCACGCATTATTTCGTCTGCTCTGCTGACGGCCGAGTCGGCAATCAACATGATTTGACTAAGACTGTTCTGATCATATTCGATTGCTCTGCCATTAATTGCTGATTTGATCTGACGATGCAGCAGCAGATCTGAATAACGGCGCAGCGGTGAAGTGACCTGAGTGTAAGAATTAAGCCCGAGAGAATGGTGTCGGCCCGGGTTATTGCTTACAACTGTTTTTCTGAAAGTTTTTAATATGGCAAAAAATGCGGCTGGTTCAAAGGTGTCGCCAAATTTGGGAACATTGCTGTCGCCATCTTGAACACGGTAAAGGCACGGAATCTCATGTTTGTGACACCATTCTGCAGCTGCATGATTGGCCCAGATCATAAACTCGGCAATCATGCCCTGAGTTCGGTCATCGCGATTGCGGTGTTCCACGGTAATTTTGCCATCGATGAGCTTGATGCTCAGTTCTGGTTGTCTTGGAAACATGACCGCACCATTTGTTTCGCGCTTCTTTTTAAGTTTTTCGGCAAATTCAAGCGCCTTTTTAAGCCATGGCTCGCTTTCTAGCATAGTGTCTGCTGTATCGTAATCGATGGCCCGTTCTATTTTTATAATTGCTTCAAAAATTTTCAGACTTTTTATCTCACACTCAGCTGAAAATTCTAGCATGAAGCTCAACGACAGGCGCTCACTGCCCTCAGCAAGACTGAGAAATGATTCTGAAATTTCTGCAGGCAGCATGTGAACACGCTGGTCGGGCATATAAACAGAGCTTCCACGCCTCGAAGCTTCTTTATCGAGTGGTGAGTCGGGCAGAATCAGTTCTGCCGGGTCTGCTATGTGAATCCATAGAGTAAAACTGCCGTCACTATGCTCTTCAAAAGAAAATGCGTCGTCGCGATCTTTTGAGCCGGGCGTGTCGATTGCCCATATTCGCATATCAAGCAGGTTTTTACGGTTCAGACTGGTTATATCGGTTTTGCACAGAGATTTTGCTTCGTTGATAAGTTCGTGCGAAAAGTCTACGGGCAGACGGTATTTGATGATCGCAAGATTTTCGTCTGGGTCCATGATCTTTGCGCTTACCAGCGCCTGAAAAAGCTTGCGTTGATTATTGAGATCTGATTTGTTCAGTGCTGCCGTGAGGCGGCGCGAAATTTTTGCATCTTCGCCGCACGCAACGAAATTTTTGAGGTCATTGATGTGTTCTTTAAGTTCATCTGGCAAATTTGTTGTTGAATCGCCAAGCTTTTTAAGAGCGTTTACCAGAAGAGCTTCTTCATGCTCTGTCTGCTCTTTTTTAGCTTGCTGTTCGAGAGCCCGCTGTAATTCTTCGCCAGAAACAGGTAGATAAGTATCGTTGCGATTTTTAAAATAAAGATGGTCGTCACAGAGTTTGCGCAGAAGCGCCGCCGCAGAGTCATCGTCGTCGGGTGCGAATAAAAAGCCAGCCAACTCTGAAAGAGCGTAAGGTCTGGGATCTTCAACGAGCAAACTGTGCAATTCTGACAGATCTATTTTTTCTGAGACAGTTTTGCGCAGGCTATTAGTATTTAAAAGGTTTTGCCGGCACTGCTCACGGTCAGCTACGCTGGTTACAGCTCTTGAGGTTGTGTGCAGAATTTTTTTTTCCTGAACCGATGTTTCTTTGCCGTTCAGAAGATAAAGGCGAACAGTGCCGCCGGCGAAATTTATTACCACTCCTGTTTCTGGCTGGCTGCCTTTTGCTGAAAATTCTACGATACAACCGGGTGCAAGATTCATTTATTTTGTTCTCCGAACCGGGTCAGGCGTATTTTATGCCGCTACTGCCCGGTACTTTTTTTGTCGATTTTTGTTTTTCACTTACAAGCTCAGCTAACCACTGGGTCACTTCTTCGGCAATTTTATCAAACAAAGCATCTTCGCCCGCAGTTGCTTGTTCAGAAGCAGATATATCATACTCTTTATCGCTTTCGCATGCGCAAGGCGCTTCGACCGGGCTGCCGATTATTTGTAACAGCAGGTCTGCTTCTTCGCCGTATGGTGCGGCTTCTTCGGCTGCAATCATAAGGTTTTTGCGGTTGCGATAAACCTGTTTCATGCTGGCAAGCAGATTTATGGCGTTTTCAAGATCGTTCAATGTCTGTGGTTGTCTTCTATCTATGGTTTCTCGCCATTGTTCAAGACTGGTTAACAATTTTTCGGCTTCGCCCGTGACTTCTGCAGGTGAAATATTGATGATACGCCAGGCAAGGTGACTTCGTTCTCCGCCGCTCCATGTAGAGATTTCGTGCCAGTCACCATTTTGCAGCAGTGCAAACTCTGCCTTCAGCATGGCATTAAATCTTGCGTGTCGTTTTTTGTCGGCTTCCAGTCGGGTGCCGGGGTCTATATTTTTGTATTGCGCAATCAGGCGGCTGGTCCAGGCAATTTCGGGGTAAACGTGTATGAACAGAAATGTGTTCAGACTCATTTCATTGTCGATATTGCACAACAGACAGCGGCGAATAGTCTGGTAAATCTCTTCAGAGAGTTCCAGGCGCGATGGCGAAAAATTATAACGCCCTGTTTCTTCGAGGTCATGAGGGTCGATAAAAATTGGTTGCAGCTTGTTAGACTGGTGTGTCAGCCGCTTGAGTTTTTTGTGGGTATAAAGCAGAACTGAATTTGGGTGATTGAGTCTGCTGGCATCGAAGTCTTCGAGCAGAATAAGCAGCATTTCTGTCATCAGTTCGCGAATTTTATCTTCTCGGGTGAGATTAGGGCTTCGCCACGATGAGGCTATGTTTACAATGTAGCTTTTGCAGCTTTTTATAACTTCAAAAGCTGAAGCAGGGGTTGGCATGCTGATGAAAGAGACAAGAGCCTCGGCCGAAGTGGTGTCACTCATTCAAAATCTCCATTGATTGTCCTCTAACAGCATATTCGTAGTTGCCTAAAAAATTCAATTAAAAAATAATTTCCCCGTTTCGGTTTGAGGTTGATTTACCGGTAGAGATTAATTTTGAGGTGAATCAAAAATGATGTGTTGCAATGAGTGCCCCTTTAACCCAATTACAGGCTCTGCAAAAGAACGTTGCCTTCGTCCGGTCTGCTCTTCTTCAGACAAGCGTTGCAATAGTGGTTTTTGTGCCAGAAATCTCGGTGCACGCTGCTTTCTTGATTATTACGTTATACAGCACCTCTATCAGAGCGATCCTCTGGCCGAAAGCCTGGTGTTTCATTCGCTTAAATCGGCTTTGGCGGGTCGTGACAGAGCATTGTTGCTGTCTCTTTTTCATGCAGCCACTGACAGGGTTCGTCTGCAACTCTGGCGATGGCT
>SABV01000318.1 GCA_009928855.1 Erysipelotrichia bacterium
ACACAA
This sequence comes from Erysipelotrichia bacterium, assembly GCA_009928855.1. GTDB lineage: Bacteria > Muiribacteriota > Ozemobacteria > Ozemobacterales > Ozemobacteraceae > Rifleibacterium. The sequence goes on from SABV01000318.1 coordinate 7, forward strand.
CAAAAAGAAGCGGAGGGGAAACCAGATGCCACAGTACCAGCAAAATTCTTTCTTTGCCCCTTCAGCTGCCGCGCCAGCGGCTGAGTTCAACAATCGCGTCGACGCGGAAAATGAGGCCGGAGCACGGGTCTTGCTTGCGCAACACCCGCGCCCGTCTCTTATTTCCGGTCATGACAAGCGTTCGGCAAAATGGAAATACTGAACATCATTTTACTACGACGGGTTCTGTCATACTCAACAGATAGAATAACAATATAGGAGGACAAATATGCTTTTTGAGATTAAAGAAAACAAGTTAACGCCCGTTCCTTTCCTTTCAATGGCAGATGTTTCAAAATTAGAAAAGGATCTTGAGAATCTTTTATCAGTAAACATGTTCGAAACTTTATTCGAAGACAACCCTTATATGGTGATCTTTCAAGAACGAGCTTTTCAGCCTGAGCCTGACATTATTTCCCTAAACCGCGATGGAGATCTGGTCATTTTTGAACTGAAACGCCAAAATGCCTCATCAGACACCCTTTCTCAACTATTCCGATATGCCCAGGTTACCCAAAAATTCAACTATGAAACTCTACAAGAAAAATTTCTCTCCTTCCGCCACGAAAATACAAATGTCTCACTGAAACAAGCCCATCAAGAAGCATTTAACTTAGATTCACCACTGAGTGAAAATCAATTCAACAAACAACAACACATGATTGTTGTTGGCAGTTCGGCCGACGATGAACTCGTTGATGCGATTAAATATTGGATTTCAAAGGGTATTAGTATTGATTTCATTCCATACCGATTGTACAAAATGGGTGAATCCCTGCATTTTGAATTCTTTGCAAAACCCTTTGATTTTCATTCAAATCCAAATGATGTCAAGGGAGTGATATTTGACACTAACCGAACTTGGGACGAAAAGGCTTTGGCGCATATGATTCAGAAAAATCGTGTCTCGGCTTTTGGAGACAGAACGGATGCGATTTATTGCTTGAGAAAAAATGACATTGTCTTTTTGTCACATAGGTATATTGGAATAGTGGCTGCTGCAAAGGTAAAGAGCAATCACAAAACGGATAGTTATTACGAACAGGGCGACGAGCTCTATGTTGACGTAGAATGGCTCACCCCTATCCCGACTAAATTTGAAACAAACATCCCGCATATTTCCTTTGGATGCGTTTCTGAAATAACAGAGAAGTCATTTTTTTGGGCAAGAATCGACAAAAGACCGTTCTTGACGAAAAAAGAATCAGAGAAACTTTTGAATAAGATGAATGAAGAATTTAAATAGCCGAACGAAGAAGGATAGATCGTGCGTAGCCACGATCTTATCCAGTTGTTGAACCAGCCCGGGCGAATAATTGCGGGGCTGGATATAAGAAAATATATCGGTAAAAGTGTGCCTTGAAAAAGCTGCCGGTCGAGTTAAAATTGCCGGTGATGTCGAAAAATGGCTTTTTTTGAAGCACATAATCAGGTGAAATCTGTCAGTTTTGCGGCTTTTGTGTCTCTTAAATGGGTCTATGACATTATAAACCGGCAGAAAACTGCAACAACAAGATAAAATCCAGTTGCTGCCAGATCAGAAACCTTTAATTGTGCTGATGCAAAAGCGCAGCCGGTGGCGATCTTGAACTGCCGGGGCAACGAAATCCTTTTATTGCCATGGCACTTCCGCAGTCAGGGCATTTAAATGCCGGTCGCTTTGGCAGCTCAGTTTGAGCGGGCCTGGCGTGTAGCAGCAGCTGAATTAGCGTCAGTAATCTGCGAGAATTACCATGCAGAAAGCCATAATCGCGCACCCGGCGAAATCCGCTCGGCAATGTATGTTGTAAAACCAGCCAGAGAAAATGTTCCCCGGGCATTGTTTTTCTTCGCCATTTTTTCGTTTTACTTTCGCGCCAGAGAAAGGTCACCTGACCGTCTTTATTTTCAATAATGCGCTTTTCCGCAATAACTCCGCGATACAGATAACGAGCCAGATATTTTAAAGCTGGTGCACCAGAGCCTGCGTATATGCATTTTACAACCCAGTCTTTATCAGAAAAGACGTCAGGCACAACCAACCCCTTCTCGCGCAAAAGCATGACGAGCTTAGCTCTAAAGGGGCTGTTCAGCATGTGTTGTGGGAACAGATACTTGCCTTTGGAACGCTTCCATAGTCGCTTTTCAGGCTCAATCGCACCAGCAGGAACAATGTAGTGAATATGCGGATGAAAGTTCAATGGTCGGCTATTAGTATGCAGAACCCCAGTCATGCCGGGAGTGCCACCGAGAAACTTTTCATTTCCGGCCAAAGCTCGCAGAGTATCCGCCGACGCCTCAAAAAGACAGCTGAAGAAGACTCTTTGATGATGCCAGGCAAGTTTTCGCAGAGAAGCCGGAACCGTGAATGTAACAAGAAAGTAAGGAACCGGAAGCAGTTTGCTCTGCTGCCGGTTCAACCACACGCTTGTTTCATGATTCTGACAGCCAGGGCAGTTGCGGTTGCCACAGGATTTCGGGCGCCATTCAAAGCGTCCGCAATCTGGGCATTGAACAATCATTTCGCCTGCATCTGGCGTTCGGCATGCCACGGTTGCATTGATTGCCTGCCGCTGAGAAGGCAGAAGGCGGTTCCCGTATGTCTGCTCAAATGCTTGGCGATATTGCAGCAAAAGATCAGAAAGCCTGATCATTTTTCGATGAAGCTCAAACGAATCCGGTTGACGAGATTATTAACTTCTCTAGCCCGGTTTTGAGCTGAAACTTCGCTGATCTGTGTGTAAAGTAAGGTTGTCTTAGGGTCTTCATGGCCCAGAACCTCCTGAATCAGCCTTAACTGAGCTCCCGCCTCAACAAGATGAGTCGCAAAACTGTGTCGGAGAGAGTGAATGGTGATTCTTTTGCTGATACCACAATCTTTTAAAGCACCTTTGAGTGCCTGCTGCGGGCCTGCGTAATGCATGTGACCTGCTGATTTTTTTATCGTCTGAACACTCCCGCGCTGATTGGGAAACAGCATCTCCGGGTTTTGGTGCGTCTTCCAGAAGAATCGCAAAGCCTTCAATGTTGCCTGTGGCAATGGAACAAGCCTGTCTTTACGGCCTTTTCCGTTGCGAATGTGAACCTGCATTTTCTGACTGTCTATGTCTGAAACCTTTAATGACAGGCACTCTCCAAGCCTCATGCCCATACTGTAAAGTGTGAACAGAAAAATGCGATATCGCAGCTCTCTCACCCTGTTGATAACCTTTTCAGTCTCACCGACTGTCAGAACGTCTGGAATCGGTCTGACCTGTGGCGGTTTTACAATGTCTACCCACTTCCACTTCTTGTTTAAAACATATTTCCAGAAGAATTGCAGCCCGCAACGGTCAGCTCTAACAGTGCCCCAGGAGCGAATCGTAATGAAATGATCAAAGTAATCTTTTAGATCCTGCTTGCTCAGCTCATCTGGGCATCGGTCGAAGTAACGGGCTATTCTGATGATGGCTCTGCTATAAGTTTCGACTGTTACATCGCTCATACCCTGTCTTTTCAGGGCCTTCACCATGCTTTGGTAAAGCTTGTCGAGTTTCTGCTGTTCCTGTGGTAACATAAAATATCTCCTCAATTGTGATGTATCCGGGCTCAAATCCCGGTGTTAGAGGAGTTTATACAACAGGTAACATGAGGAGGGGCGAATAAGCATGTTAACCCTGAAATCAGTAGATTTGAGCCATTTTCCCCAGCTGCCGCGCCAGCGGCTGAGTTCAACAAGTGCGTAGACGCGGAACGTCGAAGCTGTCACAAAAAGTTGCGAAAAATCGCAGCTTTTGCGCCACCACTTATTATGAAAATCGGGCAGGAAATCTGAGTCGGTGGTGACACAGATGACCGCGGAAATTTACATCCCGTTTAATAGCTTCTACGACGCGTTTTGTCGTTTCGGGCCGTTAGTATGAGGCAAGCTTCTTAGAAATTATCAAAGGGAGAC
>SABV01000319.1 GCA_009928855.1 Erysipelotrichia bacterium
AACGATTACCTGTTCTTCTTCTGGAGTGAGTTTTTGGTGTTTCATCTGGTCTCCTCCGTAGATATGGGTGGCAAAAACTGTCAAAATCAACAGTAACAAGAGCATTGCGCTTATTTTCATGATCAGCTCCTTTTAAAGGCTCTGACTTTTCAATCTCTCATTGAGGCGTTTTTCTGGCGGCAAAGTGCGGCGAATCACCCCACTGTGAAAAACCGATGGTTTCACCAATTGCTTCAATTCTTCTTTGGAGGCATCCCCTGCACATTGAGGCATTTTCATCTGTGCATGGCTTGTTTTCGTAAAGTTTGTAGCTGTCACGGTATTGGGTGTCGGTTACATTGGGCATTATTACGTTGGCACCTGCTTTGAGCCCCAGTTCTCTGCCGTTATCCTGCAAGGCTTGCAGGGCTGTAGTAGATGCGATATTAACATCCCGCAAAACCAGCCTTGTTACAGCGATCATTTTAAGACCAAGATTGAGCAGGCGATCTGTCGGAATTTCCCACTCCCGGCGATATTGTTCAAGCGGGGTGTCCTGGTGGTAAATGTAAGGCCCCATACCTATCATATCAATATCTAAATTTTTAAAAAACATTACATCTTCAGCCAGATGACGGGTATTCTGAAAAGGCAGCCCGATCATTACTCCTGTACCAACCTGGTAACCGGCCTGCCTCAATCTTCTGAGACTGGCCAGTCGCTCATCGAAAGAGTGATCTGCCGGGTGGAGTTTTTTATATAATTCGGGGTTGCTTGTTTCTATGCGTAGCAGATAGCGATGAGCGCCTGCCTCAAACCAGCGTTTATATGTCTCCAACGACTGTTCGCCCAAAGAAAGAGTTATTCCAAGTTCGCCGTTGGTGCGGTTTTTGATCTCACAGAGAACGCGTTCGACCATGTCGACAAACTCCGGGTCAGAACGCTCACCTGACTGCAATACTACACTGCCATATTCTGCTTTCCATGACCAGACCGCTGAATTGATAATGTCTTTTTCAGGAATCATGAAGCGTTTGTTTTTGTTATTGCTGCGCCTGATGCCGCAATAATAACAATCTTTGGTGCAAATATTGCTGAATTCGACAATGCCTCTGAACCATGCTTTTTTGCCTATATAACGGGTTTTAACCGCATAGGCTGCATCAAAAAGCTTTTGAAGATCTTCAGGATTTTGAAGTTTTAATAAAAACTCTATTTCTTCAACACTGAGGTTGCCGCTTGTGTCTGCCTTTTCAAGTATCCGGGTGAGCATGCTGAACCACCTTGATCTGACTTTGTCAAAAAATCAAACAATAATAATATGATACCATTTTGATGGCAGAAGTCAAACAGCCTGTAATTTTTTGCATAATTAATGAGCTGCTAATTTTTGGTAAAAAAACGGGCCACCCGATGAGGGGTGGCCCGTTTTTTCTGGGTGCTTCAAATTAGCGGTTTGAGCCACTGCAATTTTTGCAGCATGTTTAATTTGTCTATTACTGATTTGTCTGAGTGGCTTTCTGGGCCAAACAGAGTTTTTACTGAACCGTCTGATTCGACCTTGATTTTATATTCGTGTGAGTCTTTCATGTCTTCCATTATTTTTTGCGCTACCTGGGTTGCAAATGATTTTGCTTTGACAACCGCTATAACTTCAGAATTTATCTGTTCGCTTACGTAATCCATGTTGTAGGTGCCTATTACAGCAACTTTTCGGTCGAACACAAAAACTTTAGAATGCAGTTTTGTCGATAATTTGTAGCCAAAAATCCTGACATTGGGCATTTCTTTGAGAATGCCTTTCCAATCACCGATAAACATGGCCTGGGTTAACAGACTGTCTGAACTCATGGGGCTGTTGGTATGGATGATTATCTTTACACCACGATCACTTGCCCTTTTGATAGCGGCTCTTGCTTCTTCTGTCAGAACTACATAGGGGTTCTGAATGATAATTTCAGATTCTGCCGCATCCATGAGAGCCGATAGATTGGCTGTTATATCGTTGCGGGAACCCGTTATCGAATGTTTGTCGAGAATGCGGGTTGGGTAACTTCTTTCGCCGTTGAAAAGCCTGAAAGAGGCAAAATGTTGCATTCTTTTATACTCTTCAAGCTCGTCATTGTATTTTTTCAGCAGCTCATTGGCTCTTTTGCTTATAGTAGGGGAGGGAACTCTGAAGAGACCGCCACCGGTGATATAGCGACGCATGGCGTTGTATGCGAGTTCAAGCTCTTTGCTCATACTGTCAGTGTTGCCAAAAACATCTTTGTAAATATTAAAATTGCCACCGCTTCTGAATTCTTCGTCAAAGGCCAGCCCAGCCTGATTGGCAACCTTGCGACTTTGAACCAGTATGTCTGTGTCGCGATACACGGTTTTAAGATCTTTCGGATCGACAAAATAATTTTTGGAAATATTGCGGCCGCCAGTGATCAGATACTCGTTATCGACCAGTATTATTTTGTCGTGGTTAGAGGCCGTTATCTTGCGCAGATCATCGAATAGAGCCTGCAGCTTGCGATGAACAGGATTGAATACTCTTATCTGTACATTCTTGAATTTCATCATTTCCTGCAGCACGTCTTGCCCGATGAACTTGCGTGTCAGCCCTTTGGTGCCACGAGCATCGACCATCAGTCTGATTCTTACGCCCTGTTTCGCTTTTTTGTAAAGCATGCCGAGCATGCTCATGCCGAAAATATCCTGCTCGACGATAAAATAGGTTACATCGATCGATTCTTTGGCATTATCGAGAATTTGCCATCGCGCAAACCAAGAATTGACATTGTCCGGCAAAAAACGCAGCTTTGCATCCGGATCGAATGAGTTGGTTTGTATGCCATCAAAGCATTTTTCGACATTGGCGCAAGCCGTCTGAGTCGGCCCGATGAGGGCAATCAGCATAACAATTAAAAACAGGTAGCCACTGAGTTGTCGCATTTTATACCTCTCTGTTGTTGAATCAGCTTTTAATTATAAAGAATAAATTATTTTTCGCAACTGGTTTAAGTTCATAGCTATTACGGGGCGCATGGATTATTCTGTATCAGATAGATGACATTAAATAATGTTGCGAGGTGAAGGATGTGGTGAGTCAAAACTGGAATTTGCCAGAAGACGCAGATAAGATGCCGGTTAAGGCAGAGGTCGACAGTCCATTGGAAAAATTCTTTACCCTGCTGATGGCATTTCATGTCATTTTTTCAATAGTAATTGGAGTCGTATTTCTTGGCGTTGCTCCCGTTGGTGGGTTGGTGCTTTTTTTTGTTTTTTGTCTTTTACAAGGCGCAGTATTTCTTTGTTTGCGTTTTTTGAGAAATTCGATTTCGTGTTTTTACATTCTTGACCCGTCTGCTGAACGAATAGATTATATCAGACAGATCGCCTGGTACCGCCATCGAGAGCGTTTTCTTGAGTTTTCCCAGATAGAGGCTGTTTGCGCGACAGGTATCAGAAAGCGCACTGTGAAAGAAAGCGGTGGAAAATGGTATTCGTATATAGTTTGTTTAACTGATAAAAATGGGCAAACCTATGAATTTGCAAAGGAAAGCAAAGATCTGCAGCGTCTTAATTCTCTCGCGCTCGCAATTGCACAAATTTCAGGCTGCCGTTTTCTTGAGTGTTCCCCTGAACATGTTGTAAAGATCGAAAAATCTGCTCAGGGGGTTTGTGTTGAACTGATACATTGTCCGATAACTGAATTCACCGGTGAAAACTTTCCATTTGAAGCGGCTTACCAGCTGTCTAATGCCCCATTGATTATTGCGGCATTTTTTACTTCCAGTTTTGTTGTTGTCTGGCCTTCGTTTCTGCTTGCTCTTATTGTCTTGAAATTGAGGTGAAATGCTTCTTTTTTGATCGTGCGGGCTATTATTGGAAAATACTAAAAAACAGGTCACAAATTGAAAATTTTGTACCGCGTGATATACTTATACTGGTCTTGATTTTGTAATAAAAAACAGTACATTACGG
>SABV01000320.1 GCA_009928855.1 Erysipelotrichia bacterium
TTTGTTGGAGGCATCGCCCGTGTGCATGGCAATTTTTCGGACGGCAATGAAATATACATAAAAAAAGATGGCAGCGTTTTAACCAGCAGCGAAATTGTTTCGGGCAAGAAAGCAGGCGTCACCGGCACTTACAAGCTGGATGTCAGCGCCATCAAGGCCTCAAGTTTTTTAGCACCCGCCAGAGGCGGTATAACTAACTACAAACCCGAGAATCTTCTGGATGCAAATCCGTCAACTGCCTGGATTGAAAACGCATCAGGAAACGGTATCGGCGAATGGGTCGAATTCTCTTTTGCCAACCCCGTAGAGTTGCATTCTATAGAAATCTGGAATGGTTATCAGAAAGCACCCGGCAAAAACGGCGATCCATTTATGAACAATCTTTGCCCGGCAATTATTCGTATCGATGCCGGCGGCATTTTTTTTACGCACGAACTCGAACAGAAACGCGGATCACAAGACATTTCTCTGCCTGCCATAATCACCGACAAAGTAAAAATAGAGATTCTTACCATCCACGAAAACCCAGAGGCCGACCCTGACAGCGGTTTTTCAGATATCGAATTTAGCGGCCGCATTGCCTCTTCAGAACGTTAAAACAGGCCATATGCCCGATGAATTAAGACTTGACAAAAGCTAATAATATTATATTTGATAGAGTTACGATGACAACCAAGGAAAAGAACAGTGGAAAAAGTTGATTCAGCTAAAACGATGGATATCAGCAGACCTCAGGCTGACCAGAAAAAATTGGAAGCCCTTGGAACAATGATTTCGGGTATTACTCATGAAATAAATACTCCCATGCATTACCTTGAAAACAATCTGACCTTCATGAAACTCGCATTTAATGATCTGCTTAAACTGGCCGCGAAATACCGTCAGGTTCTGAGAGGGGTAAGAGTTGGAAGTCGAGTTTCAGATGCCAACTGGCAAATCATAGACGCAATGGAGAAAGAAGCAGAACCAGAATACCTTAAAACAGAGATATCTCAGGCTCTTGAGCAGTCGCTGGAAGGCATCAGAATGGTTACGCGCATGGTTCTAGCCCTTAAAGATTTTTCTCACCCTTCTTTAAATGATTTTTCTCTGACAGATGTCAACAAATGCATTGATACGGTCTGCACTATTTCTAAGTATGAATGGAAGCGGGTAGCAGATATAAAACTTGATCTGGCAAGGGATCTGCCATATCTGTTCAGTTCGCGCGACGAACTACATCAGGTGTTGCTCAATCTGGTCATCAATGCAGCTTATGCGATTGGCGAAAAAATTGCGGCCGGTGGCTACAACCGTGGCCATATAAATATTTCCACGAAGGCAGTTGACGAAAAGATTGAAATCGTGGTGCAGAACGACGGCCCCGAAATTTCGCCTCAGAACCAGGAATTGATTTTTCAACCACACTTTACCACTAAGGCTGCCGGCGCTGGAACAGGCCTGGGACTTTACATAGTTAAACAAATCGTCGAAACCGCTCACGGGGGCAAAATAACTGTAACATCAGACAACCAGACCGGCACTTCCTTTATTATTATTTTGCCACACCGACGAAATGACGCATAACTGTAAGTTTTAACGGGGGAAATTTTGAAACCATACAGTCTTTTATTTGCCGATTCAGATACCAACATTCTGAACGGCCACCGAAGAATTATAAAAGCACTAAAACCGGCATGGTCGATGGCATTTGCGTCAACCGGGCGCGAAGCCATGTCTAAGATCAATACGATGCGACCAGATGTTCTTATCTCTGAGCTGAACCTGACTCTCGAAGACGGCACTGACTTGCTTAAAGCCGTTCAGCAGGCATATCCGGAAATAATCCGCATAGTTCTTTCGAGCGAACCAGATGGCGAATCTGAGGTTATCCTGCGAGCCACACAGTCAGCCCACCGCTTTCTCGCCAAACCTTTCAAGGGTGAGCTTCTCGTCGAACAGATAGAAAAAGCCGGCAATCTGAGAAATCTGCTCAACAGCAGCGAATTACTCGAAATCATCGGGGGCATACCCTACCTGCCGAGTCTGCCAGACTTGTATTACGAGCTTATAAGGGCTATCGATGAGCCACTGATATCTCTGAGCGAAATCGGCGACATAATTGCCCGCGACGTTTCGATGACCGGCAGAGTGCTTCATCTGGTTAACTCAGCATTCTTTGGTCTCCCCAGAAAAATATCAAACCCACAAACGGCCGTGGTAATGCTGGGAATTAATGTCATAAAATCACTGGTCTGCTACGTAAAACTTTTTTTTGCCGCACCAGACATTATTATGCCCGGTCTGTCTCTCGACAAACTATGGCTTCACAGCTCCATGACAGCGCAGCTGAGCAAAGAAATCGCAACAAATTTCCATGCTCCGGTCAATGTCCAGGAAGACGCTTTTCTGGCAGGCATGCTGCACGACGTCGGCAAACTGCTTCTTCTCGAACACCCACGTTATTACGACAAAGTCTTGCAGGCACTTTCCGGCATGGACGAAAAAGATTTTTCGGAAGCAGAATACCAGGTATACGGCACTTCTCATGCAGAAATAGGGGCATATCTTCTGGGCTTGTGGGGACTCCCGGACCCCGTTGTCGAAGCTGTCGCATATCATCATAGACCTTCACGACTGAAGTTCGAAAGTTCGATTGTGCTGATCTCAAGCTATCTTGCCAATGCCCTGTTGAGCATGGCTGATGGCGAAAAAGTAAAAATAGACAGCGTAATAATGCAAAATGCAACGGTTTCACAGCTGTTTAACGAATGGAAAAAACAAGCAGAATCTTTATACAGGGAAAGTGCCGTATGAAACCAAAAGTATTACTGGTTGACGACGAACCCAATGTTCTTAACTCTTACGGTCGCGGTCTTCGAAAAAACTGGGATCTGATAACAGCTTTGAGCGGCGAAGAGGGTCTGGCAGCAATCGAAGAGCAGGGGCCGTTTGCCGTTATAATTGCTGACTTTTGCATGCCATGCATGGACGGCATCGCTTTTCTGGTAAAATCCATGGAAATTTCTCCGGAGAGTGTCCGAATGATACTCACCGGCGAAGGCGACTTTCATGTTGCCACCAAAGCAGTGAACGAAGGAAATATCTTTCGCTTCATCACCAAACCATGCCCGCTTGAGCAGCTCGAAAAAACCTTACAGGATGGCTACAGACAGTTCAGGCTTCTGCAGATCGAAAAAGAGGCGCGGCACCAGGAACTGGCCATTGCGGGCGAAATTCAAAAAACACTTCTAATGGAAAATGTGCCCACCGGGCTAAATTCGATTGATATTGCCGCAATCGCGATTCCGTCGAAAGATTCTGACGGAGACTTTGTCGACTTTTTCAAATTTGATGAAAACAAATTCGATCTCGTGGTCGGGGATGCAATGGGAAAGGGCCTGCACGCTGCAATGGTTGGCGCGGGCGCAAAAAATCAGCTCTCGCGAATATTATGGCAGCTTTCGCTCAAAAATGACGCAACAGTTCTTGAACCGGCATCAGTAATGGAAACCTTAAAACAAGCCCTGGAGCCCGGCCTGACTCAGATCGAAACATATATAACCATGATTTACGCAAGGTTCAATATGCCTGCACAAGAAATGAGATTCGTTGATGCCGGACACACACCGATTTTATGGTATTCAACACAACAAGACAGCTGGCATGAGCTAAAAGGCAGCGGGGTTCCGGTGGGGTTACCAACTCAAAGAGCATTTGAACAAAGAACGATCTCTTTTAGCGCCGGAGATATCTTTTTATTTTACTCAGACGGCCTATGGGATGGTCGAAGCCCCGACAAAGAGCCTTACGGAGCACGAGCCTTACTTAGATGTATTGATACTTTGCGCGACAAGAGCGCAGAAGAATTTATTTCGGCGCTGCTTGAAGACCATAAAAAATTCATTGCCGCCGAGCATTTTTTCGACGACCTGACCATAATTGTGGTCAAGATTCTGCCGCCTCA
>SABV01000321.1 GCA_009928855.1 Erysipelotrichia bacterium
GGCATACAGACAAAGCCGGGCGACTTCATTCTAGAGAGAAAGTAATTGTGAAGAAAAAAACGTATTTGTTGTATAATTGAATTCAGATACTGCAAAGGAGTTTCTTTACAAATGCCGACAAAAAAAGATGCAGCCATGAAAAAATACTATCTGCTTAAAATAGCTTTAATTGAACTAGAACCCGAAGTATGGCGCAGATTTATTGTGCCTGCTGATATCTCTTTCGATCGTCTGCACGATATAATCCAGGCCCTCATGGGCTGGAAAGACTCTCATCTGCATGAATTCAATTTTGGCAACAAACGCTATGTCGAAAATATAGACGAAGAATTTGACGGTGAAGAAGCCGCTCTTGAGTCTTCTGAGCGCCTGAACAAGCACTTTAAAAAACAGGGTGACAGTTGTGTTTATATTTATGATTTTGGCGATTCATGGGCACATCGCATTACCCTTGAGAATCCCGACTACAGTTTAAAAGACGATGATTGCGAAATCTGCTGCCTTGATGGTGCCAGAGCCTGCCCACCCGAAGATGTCGGAGGCCCCCCCGGCTACGAAGATTTCTGCAAAGTTATAAAAAATACTAAAAGCAAAAAACATGCTGCCATGGCAGCTTGGTCAAAGGGCTCACAGCCCGGTGGGCAAACATTTGACCCTGAATATTTCGACCTTGACGCTGTCAACGAGACCCTCGGCTGGTTCGTAAGATGGAGCCGCCCAAGAAAACTTGTCTGAAACGATTTTAAAACATGACTTTAAAATGGAGGAACTTATAAACATGAACGAAGGTTTTAATTGTCCTGCCTGTGGAAAGCCTCTTCAAACAGCAACCGTGTGCGAAACAGACCTCGAAGTCTGTCTTAACGGCTGCGGCGGTATCTGGTTTGATGCTGCCGAACTTTTCAGATTCGATGAACAGCACGAAGGAATCAATGACCCCGTTTTACAGAAACTGCTGGAATGCCCCACAGCGCAAGTCGCTGAAAATGGCGAAAAACGAACATGTATTAAATGTGGCATCAAGATGAAACGCCATGAATACCGCGAAGGATCAGGCATTTATGTCGACGAATGTTATGGCTGCGGCGGGCTATGGCTCGATGGCGGTGAATTAAAAGCTATTCGAGAAAACCCGGCTGTTTTGCAGTCTAATCAAGAGCGAGAAGTCATGGCAAAAGAATTTTCGCGCAAGGTCCAGGATGAAGCGAGACGCAGAAAAGAAGAAGAAGAAGCTCGCAGAAGACGCAACAGACATCAATGGTAAATTGATTTGAATCATCTGTTTCTGTAATTTCAAAGGAAAAAGCATGAATATCCTTGGGATAAACAGTGCGTATCACGAATCGGCGGCGGCTCTTCTTATCGATGGCAAACTAGTTTGTTTTGTTGAAGAAGAACGCATAAACCGCATCAAACACGCCAAGCAATCACGGGTAGACAACCCGCATGTATTGCCTGAGGGCGCCATAAGGGCCTGTCTCGACTATGCCGGGCTTAAGCCTCATGATATAGACTATTGTGCATATTCATTCGCGCAAAATGGGCGTCTTCAAAATGTTGATGTTGATACGCACCTGGTTCAGGGTGGCTGGGGCAGCCCTGAAGGCGAAAAACTCTTTCATGCACGCCTCCAGGAAATCCCTGCGCGTTTGGAGTCGTTACTTGGGCATGGTATCGAAGGCAGATTCGTCTGGGTCGATCATCACATTGCCCATGCGGCAAGTGCTTTCTACTGTTCTCCGTTCGACGATGCTCTAGCGCTGGTGGTCGATGGTATTGGCGAGTTTGATTCGATTACCGCATACAATGGCACCAAAAAAACGCTTGAGAAGATTTTCGCGCTGCCATACCCGCACAGCCTTGGTTTCCTCTGGGAAAAAATCTGCTCTTACCTTGGTTTTTCAGAATATGATGCCTGCAAACTCATGGGGCTGAGCAGCTATGGTGATCCGCTGGTTTTTGCCGAATCATTTAAAAAACTGGCCTGGATCGACGAAAATACATTGTTCAAGGTCGATAACAATATTGCCCGCTTCAGAAGCCCAGACTGCTCTGCCCTGGAAAAACTCTTCGGCCCTGCCCGCAAGCCCGGCGCTGAAATAACCGCGACTCACAAAAATATCGCTGCAACTCTTCAAAAATTCACCGAAGACGTGCTTCTTATTCTTTGTGATCGTCTGAAGAAGCAGCATAAGTTCAAACATCTCTGTCTTGCTGGTGGCACGGCTCTTAATTGTGTTGCAAATGCCATAATGCAGAAGCATGCCGGCTTTGATGAAATTTTTATACAGCCCGCCGCCAACGATGCCGGAACAGCTCTTGGCGCTGCTTTGCATGTCTGGTGTGATAAATTTGGCAATTCACGCGGCTTTGTGATGAATCACTCTTTATGGGGCCCTGATTTTGATGAAGAAGCAATTCAAAAAGCTGTGGCTGCCACCTCCTTTCGGGCCGAAAAAGTTGCCGATGCTCCCGAGCGTGCTGCACGCATGATCAGTGAGGGCAAAATTGTCGGTTGGTTTCAGGGGCGCATGGAAACGGGCCCTCGGGCGCTTGGAAATCGTTCATTGCTTACTGACCCTCGTCGCAGTGATATGCGCGAAATTCTGAACCGCAAAATCAAACATCGAGAAGATTTTCGACCGTTTGCACCCAGCGTTATAGCAGAAAAAGCTCACGACTGGTTCGAGATTCCTGCCAGATCAATCGCCAGCGACTTCATGTTGTTTGCTTACCCGACGCGCAAAGGTTGTCATGAACAGATTCCTGCTGTGGTGCACGTCGACAATACCAGTCGTATTCAAACTGTTTCTAAAGAAGTTAATCCGCGCTATCATGCTCTTATCTCGGCCTTTGACCGTATTACCGGTGTGCCAATGGTTTTGAATACATCATTTAACGATAGTGAACCAATTGTGATGAGCCCGGCAGACGCCCTTAACACCTTTTCCAGAACAGGCATCGATGCCCTGTTTCTTGGAGACCATCTGATTCTGAAAGACAATTGAACCATGTCAGAAAATTCACACTCTTTTGCCAAACCACCTGAAGGTTCGCTCTTTGAGCCGGTAATATCGCCCCGCGGGCTAAGATTGGCTCTTGTATTTGGCAATGAAGGCCCTGAAGGCCGTTGCCCCTTTTATGGTCAGCAGTGTATTCATTGCGATATTGGCGCGGGCGAAGGCATCAGATTTACACCGCAGATGAACCTGGCCAGGCTCGAATTTGTCGCTGCGCATTACCGCGAAATATTACCCAAAATAGAGCATCTGGTTATTTATAACTATGGCTCTACGTTGAATGACACTGAATTTTCGCGTGAAACGCGCATGCGTGTTCTTGATTTTGCCGGCTCTATGCCCTCAATCAAGCGTGTCAGCTTCGATTCACGTGAACATTTTGTTACCTCTGACCGTATTTCTTCAATGGTTGATGCCCTGCGCGCTGATCAGAGTCTTTCGATAACTTTCGGTCTCGAATCACAGAGCGAAGAAATACGTCAGATAAATCTCAAAAAAAAGATTACCCGACAGCAGGTCGATGAGCTTTTTGCCGCCATGACAGTAAAGCCAGCTCGAACGGCTGTCGAGCTGAATGTGCTTTTTCAGCCCCCGGGAATAACAGGCAATGAAGCTGTTACTGAAGCTATTGATACTGTTAAATACGGGCTGGCGCTGATGAAAAAGTCGGGTATACTGGTTGATTTCAACTTTCATCCGTATTATCCGAGCATAAAAGGCACTAAAGCTTTTCCTGACCATCCCCGCGCCATGCTTGAGCATGCAATAAAAGCCCTTATTCTTATTATCAGGCTTATTAAGGCCAATGCCTGCGACAGCCGCATTTTTGTTGGCTGGAACGACGAAGGGCATGATCTGCAACCCAGCGTCAGAAAAATGAAACAAATGCTTTATGCTCCGGTATTTGCGGCAT
>SABV01000322.1 GCA_009928855.1 Erysipelotrichia bacterium
AATCTCTCCGGTTCCGACCAATGCAAGAAAAATTGAAGCAACTATCAGGGCAGAACCAAATTCGCTATCCCAGAGGAGCATTGTTACCACCGTTATCAGATCTGTATAACCGTGATTTTAACTGGCTTTTACAGCATTTGCAAGGAAACAATTAAGAGTCGCTGCGAAAAAAATTGAAAGTTTTATTATGTTCGCGTAAAAAAAAACTTATGGTATAATCCGTCTTATGAAATCTTATCGAAACATCTTAATATGCTTCATGAGCATCCTGTTGCAACTGCTTTTAGCGGGTTACGCAAGCGCCGAGTTTGTTCCCTTCAGTGGCAGCGATGAAGTTAACTCGATTGTTGTGACTTTTGACCCGCCCATAATCAGTAACGTCAACCGTTCAGCCGATTTTTTTAAACTCCTTCTCGATACCATGAAGGATAATAACACCAGAATAGCTGAGGAAATAGATAAGGCCGGGGCAATCTGGACGTCCAGCCAAAACCTGAGCGGAATCCAGTTCTCTCTCTATTACCCTGAAAACCCCCGCCACGCTGTAGAGCTCACCCAAAAGCTTCTCAGCAACCTCTCTGAAAAAATCCCATCATTTCTTTTCACCTCCTCTCAGCCGGTTTTTTCAGATTATCTGCATGCCCTCTGCCGAATTGGCGAAAGCCCTGCTTATTATTCACACAAGCCTGTCAGCATCAACCTGATCGGCAAAGTAAAATCCTTTTCAGACGAACTTCAGAACGAGTTGCCAAAGTTTGACACTCTCTACGGCCTTCCGAAACCAAGCTTTCAGACTCAAAAGTCAGTATTTGCAAAAACTTTTCCCACAATGGTAGAGATCTTCTCATGGAACCAGCTTACTGCCGAAACCTTTTTTTCTGCCAAGTTCACGGGCGAATATTTTTTAAAAGAACTCGGCCAGGAAAGCGGTGCAGCCTATGAGATTCTGTTTGACCATTCAGCCGTCAGTCTTGTTTTGCTTGCCTCCGGCACAGAAGAACAGCTTTTTAAAGCCAGCGACAAAATAAAAGACTTCGCACGTCTGCAAACCGTAAAAACCAACAAACCAGCCTGGGAAAGCTTTGTCACCCGCGCCACGAGTATATTACAGGACGATCTGCGCGATTTAGGCAAAGCAGCCCTTTTTAATGCGTGGGCAAAACACTGGCAGGGAAACTTTTTTCCGATTTCCAGCGACATGGCCTATGTTCCACCGGTTTCTCATTCAAGCAGTCTGAGCATGCCAGAGCCGTGGATGCATCAATTCAGCTTTTCTAACAAAACAATGCCACGCGTCATAGCATGCAGCATTTCGGCCTCATCTGAAGTGGCAGACATCGCGATCACCATAAACTCTGAAAGCACCATTATCAACGAAATCGTTACATGCCTTGAAGAAAAATCATCATTAAACTTTCCTCTCACTATCGAGAAGCACGATCCGGGTTCAATCACCATGGTTTTTCATTGCAAAAAAGAAGAGATCAGCGGCAATATTGCCCGAATCAGAGCGCGTATAATCAATTATCTTGTTGACAAAAACATGCTTGGCAACCTGGCTCCTCTCACCGTAGGCATAGCCGGAATCTGCGACATACCGCCGTTTGAACTGCGTGGGCTGCTCGAAAATGGGTGGCCTGGCGATATCGCAGAACACGTATGGAAACAGGCTTCAGCGAACGATATTTCGCGAATATTGGCATTTGGCAATGCTGACGCTGAGTCGTTTAAGCGCCGCTGGCAGATTATCAGTTCTACCAGCCGCGGAAAAGCTATCATCCTGTCGATGATTGGTGCCGCCGACTTCTGCCTGAAAAATTTTACAGAGCTCTGACCCTCTTTTAATTAAGAAGTTCTCAAAAAAACAACCATTACTGTCGATATTCAGCCTGAACTATAGCATTTTTTAGTTCAGGAGAGAATATGACTTCAAGCTCGTCCGGTATCCGTGAACTTCAAATCGCCCGCAGTCTTATTACAATGCGCTGGGCAAGCATTCCTCTGATTTTCGGCTTCAGCCTGTTGAGCCTTAAGGTTCTCGGTATGAGCTTCACAATTGGGCCAATTTACATTCTCTGCTGCATTCTGGCGGTTATGAATGTATTTTTCACTCTGCATTTCTCTTTTCTCTCGCGGCAGATGATGCTGAATCACGGCTTGAAAAGCCTGAAGCATCTTCTCATAAAAATTATTTCTGCCTTTTTTGCAGACATAAAAGAAAAAAAAGTAAGCGCATTCACGCGAATTCCCGCAACCATCTCAAAAATTGTTGCCGTGCTTTACCTGATGCTGCTCGAAGCACTGAGCGACATATCGTTTAATCCTTTTGCCATAAACAATGTCATGCATACACAGGTCATAACAGACATACTGGTTATTGCTCTGATGACCCGCTATACAGGAACCACTGAAAGCCCCATTTTCTTTCTGAGTGTTATTCCGATAACCGTAGCCGGCGCAGTTATGGGGCTTAAAACAGGTGCCATATATTCTGCCATCAGCACCGGGATATGGGCATTCATGGGAATTCTGATAAAATTTAAATTCATTCCTCACGTCAAATTTTATTCGCCGGCGTATGGTGATCTCAGCCAATGTTCAGGCTGGATCACGTCGAATTCTCTGACGATGGCAACAGGACTCTTTGCTACAGCATTTCTGGCTCACAAACTCACCGCTGTATTCAAAGAAAGAATTTTTTTCTTGAACAGTCTTCTTTATAAAAGCAATACCAGTGCTATTGCCTCGAGTCTTGCCGCCGAAAATGCATCGGGAGCATGGTTAATACTGGATGCCGAAGCAAATGTAGAAAAAATAAAGGTAGACAGAAATGGTGTATTTCCTGCTGATCTCGCGGGCAAAAACCTTTTCAAGGCTTTCCCGGAGCTGGAGCAATATGGAATAGGTTATCTTTTTCAGGCGGTACTGACCAGTTGCAGCCGCCGCACACTCGACAAAATCAAACTCAAATCGACTGAAGGCACTGAACATCTTTTCCATGCACGCTTATGCAACTTTAAAGATTGTGATGAAAAAACAAAAATACTCGCTTTTTTCGAAGAAAAAACTGAAGAAATCTTTCTTAAAACAAACCTCGAATCAACCAGGAAAGAACTGATTGAAACAAATGACACACTCGAAAAAGTAGTATTAGAAAACCGCAGCAACATAAGGTTTCTGGAAGAAAGCCGGCAAAACGCCAATGAAAAGACTGTTGAACTGGAAATTCTCAGCCAGAAATTTAAGACATTGAACGATATTTCGAACACTCAGGAAAATAAAATATCCGGGTTAACGGAAGAGCTTGCAATTATTAAAAGCAACAACGACCAGCTCAAGGCCGAACTGGAGTATAAGACCACACTTCTGGGTGAACTATCTGAAGTGATGAACGCTTGCGATGAAATAGATGAACTGTCACATCTGATCGAGAAAAAATCGAGAGAAATGTTCAATCTTGATAATGCCTGTCTGCATATTTTCAAAAGCGAAAATTGCAAAAAACGCAAAGGAGAGATCTTAGACATACGCAACGCATCGCCAAGACTTCTCGATATTCCGAGAAGTAATCCTGAAGCGCTCAATCCGGTTCTCAACGAAGGCCGTCCCGTAATCATTGATGCCAGGATAACTCCAGACAAGTCTGCCTCTATGGCTATAACTAATGGCGGAGTAAAAAGGCTCATCGCATATGTACCGGTGCGAAGCAACGACAATGTTATCGGCATGATGATGCTCGAAAGATATGGCGACGACGCTAACCCTGAATTGCTCGTAAACATGCTGAGCTATTTTTTGAAGCACTGTACAGCTGCAATTAAAACAGCGATCTCTACCAGAAATGCAAAAAATCAGATCGAACAGCTGCGACAAAAAATATCTGCGGCAAATACCCAGCTCAGCAACATCAGAAACATGGTGTACAGCAAAC
>SABV01000044.1 GCA_009928855.1 Erysipelotrichia bacterium
CAGAATAATAAATAGCTTGCAATCACTGTTTATTTTGAGCATGCTTTTTGCGTAGTATATAAAAAAGTCTGAAAAAAAGATCTTATTGGGATACTCAGGAGTAAAGTTATGAACCAGAACAAATCCAATTGGCGCAAGGGCAGCATACTGGTAATGACTGCGCTTTCGGCAGTTTTTCTGCTCAGTATGACGGCCATCGTAACCGACGTAAGCTATCTTTATTATAACCAGGGGCGCCTGCAAACAGCTGTAAATGCCGGCTGGAAAGCCGGATACGACAGAATGCTGCAAATTTCTCGCGTATCGCCGCCCACCACCGAAAACCAGAGCGTCATCAAGGCCCACATTCTGGAAGTAATGAAGGCAAACGGCTACACAGACGATGAACTGACGACGGTACAGGTTGAATTTGGCCCCAGGTTCCATCTAAAAGTCTCGTCTATACAACCAGTAGGGTTATTTTTTGCCCGAATCATGAATTTCAACTCAAGCGATGTTGCCGCAGCCAGAGAGAACCATGCAAACGATGCCGGGCAGGGCATCATACCGATTGCGATACCAAACGGCGTCGTCAAAGATCTCGGCAATATGTATACATACACCCCGTTTGCCCTTGAAAACGACGGTTTCGTTGCCAGCAGAACCTATATAATAAGACTTGGAACAGGCGGCAAAAGTTCAGTAAAATCTTCAACTCTTAAAGACCTGTATTTTCCACCAACCCTCACAGCCTCAGGAACAGTTGAACCGGGTATGCTTCTGATACCAATGGACGACACACAAGACGAGCCCTTGAAGGCCTATGGATTTGCCTTCTGGTGCCTCAGACCTGACGATGCAGACCCGGGGTTGCTTACGCCCGTACAGTGGCTTCTTGGCTACAAGGGCGGCGCTTTCATGGTTCCAAACTTTCCTGATGCTGTTGCCATGCTCTCTGCTGGTGGCACTTACAGCGGTGTCGATTATATTCCCCTTTCATTAGAAACAGATAAAGAAGTCATAGATATGCACCTTGCCGCAGCCGCGGGCAACACACTGAATCTTTCTGCACGCCCACGAATAGCGATTTATTCAAACAGCGCCACATCTGAACTTGGCACACTGCTTGCGCAGGCAGGCATCCCCTACGGCAGCTACAGTCTGCCCGGCGGCTGGAACAGATACGTGAACGGAAGCATACAACTCTACGACCCCACCAGAAACACGCTTGTAAATGATACAGCGGTGCTCTCTGGCGCCCTCGACAGATACCATATCGTGTTACTCGACAAATCCGAAGACCTTACAGGTTTCAGCCATGGCTGCAGCTTTCACACAAAATGCTGTGAAGACTACATAAGAGAATTGCGTTACGGCGCCACTAACAACCCAACCGCCCGAGGAAAAGCAGAACAGTATATGTGCGGCTATTGCCGCAACTTTTACGATGAATCTTACAAATTCGACTTCGGCTCCGCCAAAGATACCGTTAATTACGCGACCGAAAAAGACAACGTATGGCGGCAAGGAGTAATCGTAGGCGGCAAACTTGAGTATGTAAGCCGCTATAACGAAGTCAGAGCAAACTGTGAGTATAAAAATCGTCGTTGCGTAGACCGCAGCGACAGTTCAGGCGTGTTCTATTATAACATCGTGAATCCTGGGGTTGCCCCCCTCCTTTGCGGAGACACTACCTCACAATGCGTAAACCACAAAGCTCTGAGAATTCTGGCTGCGGCACAGGGTTACAGCAGCGACACCAGCCCAGACGCCAAACCCGCTATAAACCCTGCGTCTCCAATAACTGCCGATTCAGATGCGTGGTTTAAAAACGCAAATCTTGTACAAAAAATGAAATGGGCTGTAGCCGAAAAAATACGCGCACACCTGGCTCTTTACGGTCACCTGTTTGCCCAGAGCTTTGGCGCCGAAACACTTGATCTCGCCCTTTGGCAATCAGCCATTCACAACGGAACAGAGGCAAACTCAGCATACGAAAATTGTCTGGCATTTATAGGTCATACCTACCAAAACTTTCCGATGTCTCCGGCCTATTATTCGACAATAAACAATCCAACGGCTGGCCTCAGCGAGCCATTCAACCTGTTGCCGACCTATGACCATGAAGCAATCTGCCAGAATACCAACCCCGACCCTGACACAGCAGGCGGCTATACAACATCGTTCACGGGCAGCAATCTCGGCGATGCGCTTCCTCCAACCGAAGTGACGGCTCTGGGCAGAGCGAATGCCGACAACAATAAGGTCAAATACATAGACGGCACGTTCAGATCGGGCGCTCTGGCCGGCAAATATACCTTCCTGGCCGGCGATTTTAAAAACACCGAAAGCAAACGCCTGCTGTTAAACAACATACTGCGTATGGATCCCCCGGTTTTTTGCATAAAAGCAGTCGTGGGCGGTAATGTTACACCAATCGCAGGCAAACAAAAAAGCGGTTACGGTGACATAGACCCCGATAATGTTACCGGCGGCGGCGTTAATGCTTACAAAGACAATTTCATGTTCGGCTCCAACTCTCCAATAGAACTGGAAGACAACATAATAACCGACCCCGGTAAAGGTGGCCTCGGCGGAACTCCAGACCCGCTCAGCTTCAGGTTATACGGAGGAACAATTGACGGAGTGTATTACCCACCAAACCCATTCGTAATCCTGCCCATAACAGAACCATGCACAAATGCCCTTGCAGATGGCGCCACAACAGTATACGATCTTCAATCTAACGACCACCCCGAGGGAATATACAAAGATGGCACAGGCCTAGGCGAATACGACTTCCAGTCTTCGGTAAAAGTTATCGGATTTGCCGAATTTGAACTGATACCTCGCGAACAATGGGACCGTATAGGCGACGACTTTCAAGATGGCGACATCGGCGACCTTGGCCTGACACAAGAAAACGACGGCCAGATACGTGCTAAATTCGTTCGCTACATAATCAAACCCGGCGAATTGCCCTGATTAACATGTTCAAATCCTCTTTATCAGCAACCTTGTCCAACCCAACCTCCCAGGGGATTTTCCCTTGGCTTTTAAAGTACCCTCGTGGCACTTTATTTTTTTCTCGAATATGGTATATTTTGTTATCAGGGGGAACTAATTACATTCCAAGAGGGTAAATATAAAAAGTCAGAGGTAAATTTACCTCACCATACCGACAATGTGTGGTATTATTTTACCGATATCTGGCAGACCTCTTTCATATGACTGAGGTTTGATCGGGTAGGCAATAAGTATTAAAAAGCGGTATAATCTTTGCGTTAATTATGGTGGGAGAAGGTGTTTATTATGATTAGAAAAAGAAAAAAAGGGCAGGCAATAGTTGAAATGGCGCTGGTATTTCCATTTTTTCTGCTGATTATTGTCGGCGGCCTTATCGACTTCGGTTTTGCCTTCTACAATTTTCTTGCCCTGCAGCAGGTAGCCAACGATACCGCGCAATGGGCAGCAGAAAGCAACGGCAAGATTGGTGTAACCCAGAATACCGATATCAGCCAATATGCGAACAGCAAAAAGCCCTCCTGGTGGACAGGAACTTTTACGGTACACCCTGTGCAGGTAGAATCACTTACAACCGGCGGGCAAATACTCAAAGTGATTCTGTCTTATGAATCGCCGACTTACACACCCTTTTATCAGACTATATTCAAGGCAACCACAGGCGTAGGCTATATAAAACTCGCCACCCTCGCTGCCTACAAGATTCCTGAACATGTAACCACCCACTGACCGGGCAAAGCCAGGAGCAAACAAAATGAAAAACCCAAAAAATAAAGGGCAGGCAATAGTTGAAATGGCGCTTGTCCTACCGATTTTTATAATAGTCGTTATTGGCATATTTGACTTCGGCAGAGCGTTGCATTGCTGGTCAAACATCAACTATCAATGCGTTAAGGCTGCCAGAACAGCCACAAAACGCATAAATCCGCTCATCGCCAGAAACTGGTTTACGGCAAGCACCCACCCACCGCTTGAAGAAGTTGAACCAGTATTCTGGAAATTCAGATCTCCGATGATGCCAAAAGACAATTACAGTAATGTTTCTTTTACCGGAGTGGGCACAAGCGATAAAATTGTTGAGGTTCGCGCATCTTTCAACATGACACTTTACACACCACTTATCGGCGCACTCGTTGGTGGCGAAAACAAAGAAAGCGGCGCTCTTACTATTCACGCCCTCGCCAGAGAGCAAAAAGAGTAATCGGCTCTCATGTGGCCTGTCCGTTCCCGCAGAAAAAGGAGGGTTTATGATAAAATCAGACTTGTCTATCAATAGGTCAAACCGGTTTAACAGAACGGGCGGAATTCTCGTAATAGCAGCACTTGCTTCAGTCTTTTTTGTAGGCATGGCTGCCATGGTAACAGACGTGGGTTATCTCTATTATAATCAGGCCAGGCTGCAGACTGCCACAAACGCAGGTTGGAAGGCCGGATATGATAAAATGCTCAAAATAAAGAGCAATGGGTCTCCTAATCTTTCTGAGGCACAGAAAGCAGAGATTATTAGCCACGTCGAAGAGGTCATTTCGGCTAACGGTTATACCCCAGAAGAAGCTGACCTGGAGATTAGCTTTGAAAATAACAATCACCTTACCGTCAGCTCAAATAAACAGGTAGAGATGTTCTTTGCAAAGATCTGGAATATCGACTCAGCCAATGTCAATGCTCAACGGGTTAACCACCCTGAAGACGCTGGTGGAGTCGTTCCACTGACAATTCCCAATGGCCCGGTAAAAGATGTCAGCCCTACAAAATATCGTTATGATCCATTCGATGAAAACGAAGAATTTCAGTCAGGGCGCGAATACATTCTGAAACTTGGTGAAAACCCTCTGCAGAGCAGCGGAGATATAGTCCCGTGGGGCGTGGTTAAAATGGCTGACAACGAGCATTTTGGCTACACAGTCGGAACAGAGTATATCATCAAACAGAGCCCTGCTACCGACCCTTTGACTCCCGGAAATTTTGGCTGTCTCGATCTTGACGGCGACCATGGCGGCGGTGCCAATGATTATGAGGATCGTATTAAATACGGTTTTGAAGGAACGATCAATATTGGCGATCTGATATACCCGGAAACCGGTAATATGGCAGGCCCTACAATAGACGGAGTAGAGTATCGCATGGAAAATGGACTTGTGGATATCCGTATTCCGGTCGTTTCTGGTTTTGGCAACGGTCAGAGCACCCAGTCTGAAATACTTGGTTTTTTAAATTTCAGATTGACCGGTTCAGGAATTGAGGGAAAGGGCGGCAAAGCCAAGGCCACCGTAAGAGCCATTTACACCGGCCTCACAGACAATGAAGAGGGCCTAACCAAAAAAAGCTTTGGACGCATAGACCCCGACAATGATGCTACTAACCCGACCAGCTATCTTAACAATTTTAAGTTTGGATTCAATGCTCCCCTCGATATGGACGATATGTTGTTACCCGAAAACGGTAATGCTCCGGTTCCCACCGATGAATCGGTAGAATACAGACTTGACCCGACGAATTCAACAAGCACTCCTCGCACGGTGATCATACCAATCTCCGATGTTCCGCCTGAAGTCGGCATCAATAACGCCGAAAATCTTCACGCAACGACAATATACGACCTTGATTCTACAGACAGCCCCGATGGAGTCTACAAGCTCAATAATTATTCGTTTGGCTCTTCCGTTCGGATTATTGGTTTTGCCGAGTTCGAACTGCTCGATCCAAGCGAATATACAAGAGAAGGCAAAAACTACGATAGCGGCGACAATGGCGATCTTGGGCCATATCAGCCGGGTCAGGTTCGCGGAAAATTCATCAGATACATTATAAAACCAGGTGAAATGCCGGCGGATTCATAATTTAAATATTTGCCATAAAAAAAGCGGTTCATTGCTGAACCGCTTTTTTTATGGCAAAAACACTATTCAGAAACAGCCACAGCCTCAATCTCTACCAGACAATCGAGGGGCAGCTTAGCAACCTGAACGCAAGAACGCGCAGGCGGTTCTGACTTGAAGCGGGCGCCATAAATTTCGTTTACTTTTGCAAAATGCGAAAGGTCTTTAAGAAATATGGTGGCTTTGACAACGCTGAATAAATCTGACCCGGCCGCTTTTAATACGGCCTCGAGATTTTTCATGACCTGCTCAGTCTGACCTTCTATGTCTGTAGCTTCAACCTTGCCGCTTTCGGGAACAATTGGCACCTGGCCAGAAGTAAATACAAACCCATTCACTTTGATAGCCTGAGAATATGGCCCGATGGCAGCCGGAGCCTTGTCTGTAACAACAACCTTTCTTTTCATGTGTCACTCCTTTCAAGTTTCTCTCATTATCCCTCATGAAGTCAGCGCGGTCAAATTGATGGTTATATTTTTTTTGACTATTGACGATAATGCGGCTGCATAGTTGATATTGAGACAACACAAGTTGTAGAATAAGCCTGATCGTCAAAGGAGAAATTCATGAACAAAACAGCAAACCGACTGCTGCTGTCAGCGCTGCTGGCAGGACTGTTCGCCGCGTCCCCTCAGCCTGCCCCGGCAACCCAGGAAATCAAAGAAACATTTATCCTTTCGGGATATCTGGGTGATAACTTTGACTACATAAAAAAGATACTCAGGCATGCTCAAGAAATGCAGCATCAGGCGCGCCCATTTACGGTCAAAAGACATCGCGAACGCTATAGATTTGAGCCTTCCGATGAACACTCACGAGAAATCATGACTCTGGCACGAAGGCTAGGTGCTCGCTTTAAACTGATCAACGGTTTGCTTTACCACGCTAACATACCAAACAAGCAGCTTCTCTACAAACAGACGATCGAAAGTGTCGAAGGCATTTCGACATACGGAAAACGTTCTATCAGAGCCATCAGAGATAACAATTACGCGCTCTACCTTGCATCGGCACAGGCAATAGAAAAAGAAGTTTTTGTACTTAACGAGCTGCTGAACAGCCTTGAACTGTCTATCAACGATAACATTGCTGAACTCGACTCAAAAAAGGAATCGCTGTAAAAGCTTCCTGAAACAAGAGGGTAACATGAATAATCTGCGCAATCGCCCTTTCGGGGCACCCGGGTTTCTGTTGATGCTAAGCCTCGCATGCCTGCCGATCAGCGCGCCATGCGCAGAGAAGGGCCCTGTTACATCAAAAGAACGGGCAACCACATTTGTACAGGAAGGTCTCAACTGCCTTATTCTTGAACAGAATAAAAAAGCAGAGCAGCTTTTTATTCAGGCCAAATCGATAGACCCCTATTCAGAGCAGGCTTATAATTTTCTGGGGCTTTTGTATCTTCAGGATGGTCTGAACGAAAAGGCTGAAGATATGCTAAAAAAGGCGATTGCTATTGAGCCAATGTACCCAGAAGCGCTACGCAATCTTGGCAAACTCTATCTAAGACAGGATAAGTTTGCAGAAGCCGCCACACACCTTAAAAGAGCCCTGTCGATGGAAGGAAGTCAGCCGTATACATGGTATCTTCTGGGCATGTCACAATATTTCAGCGGGCATATTGCCGATGCCATAAGCTCTTATGAAACCGCATTTTCGATGGAACCCAACTTGCCGGTTGAAGCGCACTACAACCTGGGCGTAGCATATCACGAGACCTCACGCTACCTTGATGCGGTAAGATCTTATGAAGAAGTAATAAGACAAGACCCGACTCACATAAACGCACTCAATAACCTCGGGTTGGTTTATTCGATTCTTGGCGAAAAAGATCGGGCAGTCGAATTGTTTAACCAGGTACTCGGAATTGACAGTAACAATGTCAAAGCCCGCATAAACCTGGGCAATGTTTTTTTAAGCACCAAAGATCTGGCTGAGGCCGAAAAAATATACCGCAGCGCTATCTCACTCGACCATAGCGATATCAGCCCCAGACTAAACCTGGGAGTAGTGTATTATGAAAAGGGTGATTTCGATAAAGCACGCGCAGAATGGAACAAACTTCTCGACGAAAATCCAGAAAATATAAGAGTGCTTTCGGTCATGGGTTCAGCATTTCTTGAACGCCGCGAATTTTCACCGGCAATCGAAGTATTCAAAAAAATGGCAAAACTTATGCCAGATAACGGCAGCATAGCCAATACGTTAGGCTATCTGCTTGCCGAGCAAAATCAGGAGCTTAATCTTGCCCGTGACCTCGTAGAAACCGCGCTAAAACTCGACAAACCCAACAGAGCGACTTACTACGATTCACTTGCCTGGGTTCATTTTCGCAAAGGCGACTACAAGCAGGCCTTACAGATTCAAGACAAAGCTTTAAAAATTTTCAAGCTGTCGCATGAGCCCATTTCAAGCGAAGTGCATTTTCACATGGGAAAAATTCACGAGAAACTCAGCAATTTTGCCATGGCTCGTGAGGCTTACGAAGCTGCAGTCAAAAGCAACACAGATTCAGCATCGGTAAAGCTTGCATCAGAAAGCCTGCAAATGCTTAAAAACAAAAAGTGAGCACTAACATCCCCTTGCCAGGTCGCCATCCGCAGATGCTGCCGATTGCTGCTGGCATTTGGATTCTCTGTTTTGCCCTTACCGCACAATTCGGCATTTCTGCGCCCGCAATGCCGGTTGGGCTCGCGACTTTTGTAGCCGCAACAATACTTACGCTACTTTCGGCATTCATAGTCTACGGTTTTTCATGCCTCAGGCTGCATCGCACCACCTATCTTATGATAGGCGCACTGGCAGCAGCATCTACTTTTTATGCGGCCACACCAATGGTGCAGCGAAACGATGCAATAAACATCAATGCCAGCGTGACCGGGCAAGTGATCAGCCTTTCAGCAGCAACTTCAGGATTTTCGCTGCCACCAGAAAAACTGTTGAGCGAAACAATCGACCGACTCGCTTCTGAGACAGGTCAAAAAGTTGCCGACACCATACCCGAAAAGACAGCCATGATTCTTTTGCTGGCCCTATGCCAGTTGACTCTGGCTTCTGGGCTTGGCCTCTGGATTGGAGAAGGCATTGACGAAGTGTCTCATCTTATCCCGGTGGCAATTGTCGCCACATTAGCAGATATCTGGAGCGTATCTGCCGGCGCTACCTCTATGATCGTGGTTTCATCAGCCATAAACTACTTTCTCCTGCGGTTTCCATTATTCGGCTATGGCTCCATACCCTATCTCATAGGGCTGACAGACTTTCTGTTTTTTGCCATATTTTTTCAGGCATCCCGTCGTTTTGAACTTGGAACAATTAAAAACGCCATATTGCTTTTAAGTTCATTTATTATAACCGCTGCTGCTGCCATTTTCTTTCAAGCTGGCCTGCCGGTATTGCCATTTATGGCAGTATTTTTTGTGGCTGGTAATTTTTCGAAACTTAAGCTAAAAAGAGAAGAAATAAAACAGATTTTTGTATTTTTACTGTTGATTCTTGCGATATTTGGCACAATAAGCGCTTTTAACAGGTAAGATCTTCAAGATTACATATAAGTTCGGGAGGACTCTATGATCGGGTTCAGTAAGCTTCACGGCCTGGGTAACAGTTTTATTTTTTTCGACGAAATCAATCAGGATTTTTCGTTTATAAAAAAAGCTGACAAAATAAAATTACTTTGTTCGCAGGGCAAAGGGCTGGGCTCAGACGGCCTGGTTTTTCTTCTGGCGCCGCGTGATCCAAAACATCACTGCCGCATGGAAATGTTCAATACCGACGGAACAGAAGCCGAAATGTGTGGAAACGCCATTCGCGGGGTTGCGCATCTTTTTGGAGCGCGGCAACTCGGCATATCACCGGTTTTAATTGAAACAAAAGGCGGGCTGAAAGAAGTCGCTCCTGTCAGCCAGTCAGAAGGTGAAGCCTTTTACAAGGTTCGCATGGGGCAGGCACTCTTCGATCTGATATCGACAGATGAGCTTGCGCCGCTGGACAAACAAAAAATCATGACCTGGAATGACACCACCTTCAACCCGGTCTATGTAAATGTTGGCAACCCACACGCGGTAATTTTTCTAAAATCACCGATGAGCGCCGATTCTATGAAAACCGTTGGTGCCTGGCTTGAAACACACCCAAACCATCCACGGCGCATCAACATTGAATTTGTTGAAATAATAAACAGAAACGAAGCGAGAATAAACATCTGGGAACGCGGCTGCGGAATTACACAGGCCTGCGGCACCGGCGCAACTGCCGTAGCTGCAGCCGGTATAAATCAGGGTTTCTTCGATCGCAAAGTCACCATTCATATGCCTGGCGGCGACCTGGTAATAGAACAGGGTAACGATAAAACAATGTATATGACCGGCCCGATACAGGAAGTTGCCGTTGGCCAGATTTCAGCCGGCATGGCCTACAGGCTTTCTAAGATATGAGTTTTGCCAAAGAGGCTCTCTCAGCAGTCAGAACAACCCTTGAAGCCGTTCTAAAAGGGCATCAACAACCTTCAATCAAGTTTGTCGATCCTCGTTTTAAAGAACTGTGCGGTATTTTTGTAACTCTTAAAAAACATGGTGAATTAAGAGGTTGCATCGGTTTTGTAAAGGGAATAGAACCACTAAACAAAGCAATACAAGAAATGGCTGTGGCAGCCGCCACACATGACCCGCGCTTTTCTCCGGTTGTTTTTGAAGAGCTTGAGAATATCAAAATCGAAGTTTCGGTTCTTTCGCCGATGACAGAAGTAAAAAATACCGACGAGATCAAAATAGGCAGAGATGGCCTCATGATAATCTGTGGGCATCGTTCTGGGCTTCTTTTGCCGCAAGTACCCGTTGAATGGGGCTGGAATCTCGATGAATTTCTCGATAATATATGTCTCAAAGCGGGTTTACCTAAAGGCTCCCACCTTCTCCCTGAAAGCAGATTACTAAAGTTTTCGGCTGATATATTTTCGGAAGAATAAACGATTATGGCTGTTTGACGCATAATGCTCCGCGTGTTACACTTAAAAAAATAGGTCTGCAGTATTTGGGGATTGGAGCTTATGATGAATAGACGAGGATTTGCTTACCTGGTTGCGGTATTGATTCTTGGTCTGCTCGCTTTTATGGGCATGTTTTTGCAGCAAAGCAGCTCAGCCGAATATTCTCAGGCCGCAATCTCTGTCTATCGCACCATGGCCAGACAGCTTGCTGAAGCAGCGGCTGACGAAGCCTGCATTCACCTCGAAGAACTGTTCAGAGACAAAACAGAAAAAGGCTACATGGCGCAATTGCTCTGGCAGGCATCGACTTCGAACGGGCCCAAAGGCGGCGCATCAACGGGTCTTAACCCGACTCTTCTGCATGATTTTACTGATCTTAAAAAAAGAGTTACCCAGGTTCTCACTCTTAAAGACTATCACATGACGCGTGCCGGCTTCGAAATCGAAAAAGTGCTGCCAGGCATCAAAGATCTTCGCCCGATTCCAAACGGGCCTCTCGACGCTGCCGACAACTATTACCACTCACCCGACAGAACCGACAACTTTGATAACAATTATTCCCGAGACTGGTATCTGACACTGCAGATCGATGTAACCGTTTCACTTCAGAAAAGACGCAAGCTGAAACTTGATTATACTATTTCGCGCGACATCAAGCTCTTAAACATGGGGCCAATAGCTCGCAATTATACAATGTTCAGCATTCTTGGGCATCGCATACCTTCAGGCGATCCTGCAACTGTTCAACAGGTGCTTCGCAATGAGATGAACCTGCCTGACAAGGCTGGCGGGCGCCTTTTTCTGTGGAATATGCCCTTTCAGTCTCGGGTTTATATACACGGCCCCTCGATCATAGCTCTCGAAAACCCTGAACTGGCAACCGACCGCCCAGGGTTTGGCGCATACAACATTTATGACCCCAAATACCCGAAACCAGGCAATAACCAGGCTTTTCAATACAACGACACTTTTTTTGGCATGTCATACTACCCGACCATGGGTCGTGCTGTATTTCCGTCAAAAACCCTATGGGACGCCATAACAGTCTGGTTTAATCCCGGCAAAGAAGTCAAAAGCGACGACGCAGCCAACAAAAGTATTTATCACGCGCTTTACGAACATCCAACCGTCTATGGCGGACTTCTCCCACACCGCAACAAAAGTCTGGGTGAGATTCTTGGCAGCATAGCAGGCGGCGGCATCCAGGATACTTATTTTCGCGGCACCAATATAAATCAGAAGTTTATGCCGGGTGGCCCGTTTTGCCGAACCCCATGGAAATACGTATCAGCAACCCTGATGGGCGAAGACCGCTATCTGCCCAACAGCAAAGCAGATTTTTCGGAGGCCGTCAAAAAAGTTTTTCCCAAAGACGACGAGCACCTTCGCATAGAGCACCGCTGGAACAAAGACGACACAACCGTTGCCGAACAAACTAAAATTTATGCCAGAACCTACAAAATTAAATATAACAATGTAACCAACAAAATAACCACTCCGCCCACAGAAAGCATGATGGAGTTTTCGCTCAGCTATTTCAATGAACCCAACCCGGAAGGTTTTCTGGGCAAACTTGGCTACACGTTTGCAGGATTAGGAGAATCGTTCTGGACAGCCTTCACAATTCCGTTTGAAGCAGTCGGCGTACTCGCTTCACCCCTTATCGGCAAGATTTTTGGAACAGGCGAAGATACCGCTTTAAATGCAGAAGCAGAGCAAAAGTTTCCCAATCTTTTTCCGACTAACTTCAAATATAATT
Source organism: Erysipelotrichia bacterium (assembly GCA_009928855.1). Lineage (GTDB taxonomy): Bacteria > Muiribacteriota > Ozemobacteria > Ozemobacterales > Ozemobacteraceae > Rifleibacterium. The sequence continues at coordinate 12,629 of SABV01000044.1, forward strand.
TTCGCGGGGTAGCAACAAGGCAACTCAAAGACGAGAGTGAAATTCCGCGCGATGCAGACGGGCGCTGGATTCTAAATGGCATTTACTGGCTTGATTCATTTCAGGTCGAAACTCCTGTAGTTTACGTTGGCACCGGCACAATAGTCGTCAGCAAGTTTACCCCCGAAAGACCTTTTAAAATAAAGGGGAGCATAATCTCGCTCAAGGCAGCAGACAAGGTAACGCCGCTTGGTCACCTGAACCTCTTTTATCACCCGTATAAAGCCAATATTGTAGATGCCAACGAAAGAATGATGATTGTAGAAGGCTCCGGCAACCTTATCGAAGCCAGTGTATTTTCATGTTATGGCATAAAAACTTCTGACGGCAATATACCTGATTTAACTAAAGTCGGCATATACCCTGATCAACCCACCGACAAATGGGATGCAAACTGCCTTGGCAAAATATCAGAAGTTTCTAACATTATTTTTGGCAACTATGTTAATTTCTACATGAGCAAAAATTACCAGGAGGGCGACCTGTGGGTATTCCACAATTTCAACAACCCCTTCTATTTCGAAAAAATCGGTAATGCCTACAGAATAGTGCAGGAAAAATTAGATGCGGCCGAGAATAATCGCAAAAATTACGAACTTATGACCCATGAATTTTACCTGAGCCCTAAAATTCAGCATGTGGCATCTATAGGTGGCGGCGATGAATAAGAGACGAAGTGCCTTTTCGACACCCGAACTGTTAATGACGCTTGTGGTATTTTCGTTTGGCATTCTCCCTCTGATAGTGCTTTTTCAGAGCAGTCACAAACAGACAGCACAGGCTAAAAATCTTATGGTTGCCCACAGTCTTGGGCGAACAATCATCTCTGAGATCAGAGCAATGGGTTTTGCTGCACTTGAGCAGGAAATGAAAAACCCCCGTCTTGGCATCGAACACTCAGATAGAACTGTTGAAGGACCGCTCGTAAAGAGTGATGCTGAATCGATCGTTTACCCGGAATATTATAAAAGATTCAACACCAGCATAAAACTTGAGACAGCCAGTACTGAAAATAATAAAAAAATTCGTGTCGAACTCGACATAGAGTGGAAGGAACCTAACCGCAAGTTCAATCTTGGTTTCGGAACGGTAATTGTTAAATATGGGGCTTAAAAGATACAACCACGGTTTCACCCTGGTCGAAATAATGATAGTGATGGTAATACTGACCATGCTTCTTGGTTTTGCCTGGCAGTTTTACTTCGGCGGCCGCGAAACAATGCGGCACACAGTAAGCCAGAGCCAGGTACAGGCTGACACACGCATTTTTCTCGACCAGCTCGAAGCTGAAATGACCTCATGCTATGCCTTTTTTGAAGCCGACCCCGAAAAAAAGAGACTGGGCTTTTACAGTTTCACATTTTCTAAATTATCGCTGGATGACATATATTACGACACATCTGGAAATTTACGCAGCACAGGCACCGACAGCGATGCTCGCCTGATGGTCGCAAGATACGAATATGAATGGAAAGATGGTTCAGTCACCAAAAAACGCACGCCTGGCTGGTTATATTTTCTACAGAAGCCGATGCGTTTTGTACAGAGCAACGATAATGCCTTTACTAACAACTATGGCCCCATGCAGAAAGTGGTTTTGCGCGACATAGAAGATTTTGAGCTGAAGGCTTATTCTCAGACTCCTGACATGGAATCAGAAACAGGCACTACCATAAAACTTCTTACTGCTTCTCAGGCCGAAAATGCAGCTTTTATAGTTTTGCGTCTGCACACAAAAAAGGATGAGGCTCCCAACAGGCGTGACGAAGAGCTTGATATTGTCACCAAGTTTTACAGCAACATCAAATTAGCTGAAATAGCCAATCCTGGTTATTTCTCATCAACGGACAGGGACGGAAGATTTTAAAATGGACAAGCGCTGGCCAGTAATCGGGGTGACGATTTTGATGATCGTGCTTATCTACAATTTTTTGAGCACGATTTTTAAATCTGACCAGAAAAGATTTTCGCATAACCGCATCTATGTCGACTATTCTGACTACCGTCACGGCAGTAAAACGCCAAAATCGAGTGGTTATTCAACCACCCCCCACCCCAATGCATATAAAGCAGCAAGAGAAGCCCGTGAAATAAAAAAGGCCATGTTTCAGAATGTGATGACCGCCACAATAAGCTCTTACAATACATATATGAATGAGGCGCTTAAAGACAAACCGTCCCCAACAGCCGATTATCCCAAACCTCGTTCCAACCAGCAATACGAGCAGGCAATGGCACTATCACGACAGTCTGTACCTGCTTTTCAGGCTGGGCTGCAGTTTTTTGCCTCTAACGACTTCGAAAAGGCGCTCGCCAGGTTCAATGATGCCCTGCAAAATGTTGACCAGATGGATGTAAAGCATCGAATCGATATTCACAGCATGATGGCCGAGTGCTATTTGAAACTGAAAAATAACGATGGCTATATACAGAACAAGATCAGACAGGTTCGCATGGAAAGACGGTTTAAAAAAATTCTTCAAGATACTTTCCCGGACAAAAGCGAGAATATGGCCTTATTCGACTGGTCGACGACCCAGGAAGCTTCGAAACAACTATTGCGCATGCGATCACTCGCAGCACGCTCTGACGATCCAGAGATGCAACAAATGCTCAAGCGCGCAGAACTTGATCTGGAAGTCGCCCGTAAAGTAACTCAATAAAAAAAATGATTTAACCGAGATAAAAAAAAATGCCCCGTAAACGGGGCATTTTTTTATCTCGGTTATTTGGCTTCAGGCTCCATGGCAGCTTTGCGAGAAAGATTGACACGACCCTGAGAGTCGATTTCAATAACTTTCACTTTTACTTCATCGCCGATGTTAACTACGTCTTCGACTTTGTTAACACGGCTGTTTTCGAGCTGACTGATGTGAACCATGCCTTCGATACCGGGCAGAATTTCGACGAAAGCGCCGAAATTCATGATTCTTTTGACTTTGCCAATGTAGATTTTGCCAACTTCAGCATCTTCGGTCACCTGGCGAATCATAAAAACCGCTTTTTCGTTAGCTGCGGCATCAGGGCTGATGATGAGAATCTTACCGTCGTCACTGGCTTCGATTTCGACGCCAGTTTCTTCAGTAATTTTGCGAATCATCTTGCCACCTGGTCCAATTACGTTTCTGATCTTTTCGGGATCGATCTCGATGGTCACGATTCTTGGAGCATAAGCAGAAAGCTCAGGCCTGTTGGTCTGAATGACCTCGTTCATCTTTGAAAGAATGTGCAAACGACCTTCTCTGGCCTGTTTCAATGCAACTCTCATTATATCAAGCGTAACACCGATGATTTTGATATCCATCTGCAAGGCATTGACCCCGTGAGAGGTACCGGCAACCTTGAAATCCATATCGCCGAAGTGATCTTCATCACCAAGAATATCGCTGAGAATCTTGAAATTTGAGTCTTCTTTAATAAGCCCCATGGCAATACCAGCGACAGGAGCCTTTATCGGGACGCCTGCATCCATGAGAGCCAAGCTGCCAGAGCAGACAGAGGCCATAGAAGAGCTGCCATTGCTTGAAAGAATTTCACTTACAACGCGAATTGTGTAAGGGAATTCTGATGCTTCAGGAACAACCTGCTTGAGAGCTCTTTCAGCGAGAGCACCATGGCCGATTTCGCGGCGACCGGGGCCACGCATCGGCTTGGATTCGCCGACAGAGAATGGCGGGAAGTTGTAATGCAGCAGAAATTTCTTTTTGTATTCATCATCTAAACCATCGATAACCTGTGAGTCACCGCTGGCGCCAAGAGTGACGATACCAAGAGACTGTGTTTGTCCACGATTAAAGAGAGCCGAACCATGAGTTCTTGGCAAAAAGCCAACGGCACAGCTGATTGGTCTTATATCAGTCAAACCACGGCCATCGATACGGCGGCTGTCTTCAAGAATCATGCGGCGCATTTCAGTCTGAGTTACAGATTCGAGAATGCGTTTGGCTGCTTCTGTCTTTGCTTTTGCGAGTTCTTCGCCAAGCTTTTCAACAAGCAGATCTTTAAGCTTCTGATCGATCTTTTTGAACTTTGCAACTCTTTCGACTTTTTCAGCGGTGTTCAGGGTGTCTTTTACATCGCCGAGCAGTGAGTTGACAATGGCTTCTACTTCTGGCTCAGAAGAAGGATCTGCAACAACGGTCTTCGGCTTACCAGCTTTGCTGGCCAATTCTTTCTGTGCGGCAGCCAGCTTTTTGATGTTTTCATGGGCAAAACCGAGGGCTTCAATAAGTTCTTCTTCAGATACTTCTGCAGAGCCTGATTCTACCATGGTTATAGCGCTGGCAGTACCGGCTACTACCATGTCGATGGTGGTATTTTCGAGCTGAACCGGAGACGGATTAAGAACCAGCTGACCGTTAACCTTGGCAACCCTTACAGCTGCCACAGCTTCGACCAGCGGAACTTCTGAAACCATAAGAGCGCAGCTGGCTGCGTTCATGGCAAGAATATCAACCTGATTCACCTTGTCATATGAAAGAACATAGGTTACCAGCTGGATATCGTTGTGGTAGTGTTCCGGGAACATGGGTCTCAAAGGTCGATCTATGAGTCGGCTGGTGAGAATTTCTTTGGTCGTCGGGCGGCCTTCGCGTTTGAAAAAACCACCGGGAATTTTACCGGCAGCGTACGTTTTTTCTGAGTAGTCAACGGTCAGAGGAAGGAAATCGCAACCTTCTTTAGGTTCTTTGCTCGCAACAACTGCTGCGAAAACAACAGAATCACCTGCACGAACGACAACGGCACCTGAAGCCTGACCGGCCAGGAGGCCTGTTTCAAAGGTAACACTATGGGAACCCAGATCACATGCTACTATTTCAAATTTTTGCATTATTTCCCCTTAGCGGCGCAGGCCAAGTCTCTGAATCAGGGCCAGATAACGTTCGTTGCTTTTGTTTTTAAGATATGCCAGGTGGCGCTTGCGGGCGCCGATCATTTTAAGAAGACCACGTCTTGAGTGGTGATCTTTGGGATTTTTTTCGAAATGCGATGAAAGATTGTTGATTCTTTCGGTGAGGAGAGCAACCTGAACTTCAGGTGAACCGGTGTCTTTTTCAGACAGTTTGTAACCTTCGATAACCTTGTTTTTTGCGTCTTTGGTAATAGACATGTCAAAACTCCTTTAAGTTAGTTGCAGAACCAAGCATTGCCTGCAAAAGGTACAACCCTAGATCTGCATACGGAAAGCATTATATCACAATCTTTCGGGCAAATCAAAAAAATCGTTTTGGTTGACAAGAGTTGTGCTGTTAGACTATCGTTTAGGCGCAAAAAAACGGAAATGTGCTGTTTTTTCTGCCATTAAACTGCACAGCAACCTTAATCTGCGCAGTTTTTCGCCTATCAGGCGGCTTAACCCGAAAACGAGGAATGTAAATGGAAACAGTATCGATTGAACGCATGACCTATGGAATAGATTCGCTGGGACACCTTAACGGCAAGGTGGTCTTTGTTCCCTATGGGGCGCCTGGCGACAAGGTCAAACTCAGAATAACCGAAGAAAAAAATGATTATCTGCGCGGCGAAATAGAAGAAATTATTGAAAAATCCCCCGAAAGGCGCACCTCGCCCTGTCCTAATTTTCCAGAATGCGGCGGCTGCCACTGGCTGCACCTGCAACCCGAAGCCCAGCGACGCGAAAAAGAAGATGCATTAAGCTTCATACTGAAGCCCCTCGCCCCTGAACGTGCTTATCCGATGGAACCACTTCCTATGACCGGCTACAGAAATAAGATGGAGTTAAAAGTAGCCCTGGATGGCAATAAAATTACCCTCGGCAATTACAGATATCGCTCACATGACGTAGTTTCAATGAAGGGCTGCATTGTTCAGTGTCGTGGCAATCTCGAAGTATACGAAGCACTCGACGCACACATGAATCAGCCCGCACAACGTTCGCTTGCGGAAAACACAAAAAGCATCGTCTTGCGGACTCTTGCGCCGCAACAGCATTGTGCATTTTATCTCAACAATCCCCCGACTCAAGAAATGCTTGCCGCCATGCAGGCCTTTTTTGACCAGACAGAAACACTCAGCAGACTCGAAGCTCATTCAGAAATGGGCAATCATCTGACACTGGTTCGGGAGAAACAACCTTTCAACTTCATGAAGCGCAACTGGCGCATCTCACCAAATTCATTTTTTCAAAACAACCTTGAGGGCGCAGAAGCCATTTTGCACACTCTGACGTCTATCTACCAGTCTTTTCAGCACAAGGGCAAATTCATCGACCTTTACTGCGGCTGCGGAACCCAGACCTTTCTTCTTGAGGCTTTCTTCGAAGAGGCATATGGTGTAGAATGCAATATATCATCGTATCAAGATGCGCTGGCTTACCAGAAAACACGCACTTCTTCCAAAACCAGATTTATCTGTCGCAAGGCCGAAACTATCTTCAATACGCCCATGACAAAAGGCATAATAGCAGCTCTTCACTTAAATCCACCACGCACAGGGATTTCGCAAAGAGTAATGCGCGGTCTTTCTGGTATCAAGCCAAGGCTAATCACATATCTTTCATGCAATCCCATGACTTTCAGACGTGATGCCAAAGCGATAAAGCAAATGGGTTATAAACTTGAAAGTGTCTATTCATTTGATCTTTTCCCCGGCACATTTCATATGGAAACCCTCAGCGTATTTGTCAGAGGTCTGTAACAACATTGAATCAGGAAGCTTCTGAAAACGAAAAATTTGATCGTATACTCATCATTGAAGACGAGCCAGACATAAGCGATTATCTTTTTGAGACACTCGCTCTATCGGGCTATGAGGTTCGACAGGCTTATGATGGCATAGAGGGACTCGAAAAAATAAGAGAGTT
>SABV01000045.1 GCA_009928855.1 Erysipelotrichia bacterium
AAATCTTCTATGCATCGGTCTTTATCAGCCTGTGACAACTGACCATTAAAAACGGCTACAGAATAGCCATCTTCTTCGAGCATTTTAACAAGATAATCCTGGGTTCCTCTGAACTGGGTGAATATAATCACCTTTTCATTGAGGCTTCTGACGATTTCCATCAGGATCTGGCCTTTTTTGGAATGTTTAACATTTTTGGCCATATCAAGAAGCTTTTTAAGAGAATGATCAAAATCATCCTTATAAAAATTGCTGGCTATCATCTTATCCAGGGCTTTGGCAAGAGCGTGCGTTGAGCTCCCCATAAGCTTCTGCAGCAAAATCAAGGTCAGGCGATTTATTCCACGAGGATTTTTGTGAGTTGGTAAAGTAAAGTATCTTTTGCGGATAAAATCGGTCAATTCACGGTATAAATCAGCCTCATCAGGGTTCAGTTCTACGCTGTGCGTGTGAACAAAGCGCTGCGGGAACTTGATAAGCGTGTCTGCACGACGGTGTCTGATCATAATTTCAGAAAGCATCTGGCGAAGTCTGACCGAGTTTTTTGGCAATCGCTTGTCGCGTTCGGCAAGAAACTCGTCTTTGAATTTCTGCACAGTTGAAAGATGGCCAGGTCTCAGAATAGAAATGAGGTTGAACAGTTCGATCATATCGTTCTGAATTGGTGTCGCAGTAAGCATCAGAAGGTATTTAGTATTGATCGAATTGACGAATTTCCAGTTTTTAGTCTTTTTATTCTTGAGCTTGTGCGCTTCATCGACGATCAGAAGATCATATTTGATGTTCTGAACCGTGCTCTGATTTTTCTGACTTTTTGCTGTATCAAGAGAAGCGATAACCAGTTCGCTTTCTTCCCAGTCGTTGATTTCTAGATGGTTTTTAAAAGACAGATCGAACTTGGTTTTTAACTCCTGCTGCCACTGAGTTATCAACGAAGCCGGCGTAAGAATAAGCACTTTACGAGCCATACCACGCAGCAAATATTCTTTAAGAATCAGTCCGGCCTCAATGGTCTTGCCCAGACCAACTTCGTCAGCCAGCAGAGCACGGCCGTTAAGCTTTTCCATAACCATTTTTGCGGTCTGGACCTGGTGGAAATATGTATTTACGCCAAAACAGGTTTTAAGCGAAAGCAATTCTTCAGAACAGATGGCCGCAGCCAGTTCTTCGCCCATCTGAACCAGGCTTGTATCGCGAAAAGAAGAAAAATCACCTTTTACAATACGTCTCAGAACATCAAGGTTGCGGCTGCTGTATGAAATCGACGGGTCAGTCATCGAGGCAAGTCTTAGTTCGACAGGTTCTCCGACATTTGTTTTTTCGACAGTGTCATTGAGAAGTTTCAACCGATAGGTTCTTTTGCTAAGATCCATCAGCTCTATGGAAACACTGTCTCCCTCGTTCACCTTCTTTTTTTCCCACCACTCATTGAAGCTGAGGCACACCATGTAACCCCTCATTTTGTGATAGATAGCAGAATGAGTAATTTCGTCATCATCAATGAAAGTTACAGAGCTGAGATCTTCGTTAAAAGGAAACAACTCTTTCATCTGGGGGTTCAAGAACAAGTATCCCTGTTGAAAAGCCTTTCCCTTTATCTGAAATGTAAAACTCTGCTCATTTCGGCTTTCAACCTTTATCAAAGGAGATTTTTCGGCCCTGGTGCGGGTAATTGAACTTGGCATCATCAGGCTTTACCTCCTTTAGCGCTTTTGTCGGTTTTTCCGGCAGTTTTTGCAGAAGACTCTTTTCCTAACGGTTTGACATCTACAATTATTTCTTCGCCGACTCTTATCGCAGAAGGCTTTTCGATAAAGTTCAAATCAGCGATTGTGCGCTCTTTACTGGAGGCGCCATAGTATTTTTCGGCAATTGATTTAAGAGTGTCGCCGTCCTTGATGACATAGATGACAAGCTCTTCATCAATAGTTCTGAGTTTTTTGAACTCAGAAGGATCTATCTCTCTTGTTCTTTGAACCGGCGCTTCCTGTGTCGGCTCAGGCTTAGCGGCAGAAGCAACAACCGGTTGATTTTTGGTTTTACCGGTCTCTTTTATGGCTTTTGCTTTAACTTCTTTGTCTGGAGCAACCTGTGAAGTTTTGGTTTCATGAAGCTGTTTTGATGCCTTGTTATTATTTTCGACCCTGGCTACAGCCACAACAGTTTTGGTTTTGGTAACCGCTTTAGCGGCTTTTTCAAGAGCAGCGGCCTTTTGAGCAGTTTTTTCATTTTCAAATGGCACTTCACGAACAGGCAGTAATGAAGACTGTTCTGGTGGAGCTTCAGTATAAAGGGTTGTTATTACCTTATCTCCGTCAGTGTGTAGTCCCTGCAAAAACGAGTATTTATCAGACCATGTAGTCTTGCCATCGATTTTGCTGAAAACACGAAACTGAGCTGTTGTTTTTTCAATTCCTGAGACAGGAACGGCCATGCGAAAGGTTTTTAATGCACCCGCGACAATCTGTTCTCTGGGCTTAAGCACAAAAGTCCGCTTTTTGCCTGCATTTTCAATCTCAACGCCAACCTGATAATTACCGGAGCTTATTGTTTCCTTGCCAGAGTTGAAAACATGAGCAAGCACCAGACCTTTTCCAGAATCAAGCTTTTTACTCATAACTTTCTCCGGCAACTTTTCAATAAAAAACCCCCTTACAAGAGGTTCAGCCGAAAGGTTGGTGAGATTCAGCAGAAACAGGGAAAGTAGTCCTGCGGATCTGACAGTTTGCCTCATTTGCATGTGCTCCTTAACGTCTTTTTTAGTCTCTGTGAACACTATCGGCAATATGATAAAAACTTCTTACCGGCAAAAAAGACTTTTTAAAGTTTTTTTGTGACGCCTCTGTTCTGAATGGCAAAAAATCAGCAAGCAGAAAGCAGCAAAAACAGGAGCAATAAATTTAACAGGGGCGAAACTCTAGAAGTTGGCAAAATAACCAGACTTGGAATTTGAACCTGTTATTATAAACGGCAATCTCGGATCGCAGATAAGGGCATTCGCAGGCACGAAATCAACCCCGGCGACGACACCTGCTTCAGCACGCTGAGCGACTCCGAATGGGTTTTTCCCTGGAATAAACGGATTCGAACGCGGCTTGGTCAAATTATCGAGCAATTGCCGATCAAGCACCGGTATAGCAAAAGGATCTGCAGAAACAACGCTTTCATGCGATGCCTGAGCAACTTCAAGTTTGCTGCCCTTTTCGCCAAGAATGCTTTGCAAACGACGAATCATGTCGCGCATTTCAAGGTTTACGCGCTTTTCTTCTTCTAGTTGACGAGAGAGCGCATCACTGGCCGGACCGGCATCTGCAGCCATAGACGACCTGCCATTCTGTTTATGGATTTTAAGGTCGGCCTTGCCAAGATAATTAAACAGAATAACTATCGCCACAAGGCAGTAGCCCGCAGCAATGACCAGATTTGATGTGCGTTTGTCTGTTTTAGTTGCCATTTTGTTCTGATAATTCTAACAAACTTTTTCAGAGAATTCAATTGTTTTGATCCGACAAAGACACAGTAAAAATTTTAATAAAACAAAAAACTTATTGTGTAATTGTCGGTATGCTACAATATCATTGCTGGTTGCCGCAAAAGATCAAACAACGGCAACTGGCGACCGGCACCAGAATAGAATATAATAAAAAAAGATGTTAAAAAAGTTTTTGCAAAGAGTTGGTTTAACCTGTAACAGCAGCAGCATGGCAGAACGCAGAGCGTTCACGATGGTTGAATTGCTTGTGGTGCTTGCTATTGCCTCTTTGTTCTCGTTTCTTGTGTTTCGCTTTTATTTTCAGGCCGGCCGTTCTCAAACGACCCTGGTAGATAATCTGCAGATGCAAAGTTCTGTGGTGACTGGCGTAAACAAGATCCTCAGAGAAATAAGAAATGGCAGCGAGTTTGTTTTTCCGAGGCTGAACGAAAAATCGCCAGTTCTGATCTTTTCAGACTTCGAAAACAATTTCGTCTCGCTTTACCCTCTTTTAAACAAGAATTTGACCCAAAAAGAAGGCGAAAACATCTACGATATTTTCGCCTATACTGCCGAAACAAAGACCTTCAACATTGGCGCTCCGGTTCATAATGACGAAAATTTGCAGTTGATGTGTTCAAATGTTCGCGACATCTCTTTCAATCTTGCGAATGCAAATTCGGTTACCATAACTGTTACCTTTAAAAAAGGCGGAAAGACTTTTCAAACAATCTCAGAGGGGCCACTGATGAATTCAGGGGATGTACAATGAGAAAAAAACGTGGCTTAACACTTATTGAACTGACAATAGGTATTTTTCTTATTGGCGGCATAGCAATAGTGTATCTGCAATCAATGCAGTCCTCGAAAAAGAAGAACGAATTCTACTCTGAACACTTTATGGCCTCAATAATGGCCGCCAAAGTTGTTGAGGCCTGCTTTCAAGAAACGGATCTCAATCCCTACGGCATAGAAGCCCTGGGGCTTGCAGACAGTGCCGGCAAGCCTTTCAGCTTTTCGACCATGGTCACCGATGGGCAAACAGTGTTTTTCAAAAAGCCCATAATTTCGAAAGAGACCACCCCGCTTCTTTACGACACCTTAAAAAAAGACTTTATGCTGAACATAAAAACAGACGGTGCTTCTAATCGATATTTCACCCTCGACACCTCTTTTAACTGGAAAGCAGGCACAGGATCAGGGGATTTTAGCTACCTGTGTCGTTTTCCCAACTATGTAATGAAAAAAGAAGCCCTATCGACTTTTGCATTTCCGGAGTCGCAGCTCGAAAAAAAAGTTGTCGAAAGAATCTTTGAAGAAAAAAACAAATCACTGAGCAATTTCGTGAGCTCGCCTGCAGCCATGGAAGTAGCTCTGGCAACAGGCCGCATCTATTTTACCAGCGCAGGTCTTTTTGCAGCGCCTGAGTTCATAAGCGCATACCAGAAAGCCGAAAAAATCGCCGGAGAAACTCACGCAGCAAATTCAGCTGAATATAAATCAGGCACCGAGGCATTCTTTATTGTTGCGAGAGAACTGCTTGATGCGATGATATACCTGCAACCCCACCTGGAAACAATAAACAATGATATAGCCATGATTGATTCGCTCAATCTCAGAAACAAATCAAGACTTGAACTGTACATATACAAATCAACGCTTGCCATGGAAAAAATGAAGCAGCTTTTCTTCGTATGTGTTAATGAGGCTGCCAGTCGATATAGAGAGCAGTTAAAAACCTCTACATCGTTGCGCGAACAACGCACCATAGTCGAAAGATGCTTCAGTATGCATCGCCTGATGTTTTCGACCATGAATTTTTGCGACGGCGTATTTCCGTCTGGCAGTTCAGAATCTATAATAAAGCAGGAATATTACGAATTTCTCGATACCATTCAAAATTATTTTACCGAAAGAGACAACACGATCGCACGTCTTGCGGCCCAGGAAAAAAAGTTTACCCAGAGCGATCAGCTGGTCAAAAGATATTTTACCTGTGATCTTGTATACAAATTGTTTTCGACGATTGCCACCCTTAAAAGCAAGCTTCCCACAATAGACCCCGGCACGCTTGACCCCAAAACAGACGTCATCGGCGAACCCAAGGGAGATGGCAGCGTAAGCGGTGCTCTGACATGGGCTAAAGACCAGATGGAAGGCGGAACAGGCAAAGGCATAAACGTCAACAACGGACAATTTATAGCAAACGACCCCAACACCTGGGACGGCTGGTGTCTAGCCTTTGTTGGCACAGCCTATGGTGGAAAAGTTCCAGAATTACAAACAGAGTCCGCGATTTCCAGTTATAATGCTTTTAAAAGCGCCGGAAAAATTACTAACGACAAAAAGCCGCTGGCGGGTGCTGTAATGTACACGGCACCGACTCCAGACAACGAGTATGGGCACATTTTTATAGCCACGGGCAAGTTTTCTACAGACGGTGACCCCATTGTTATTACAACTGGCTATGGTGCCATTAAAGAGATGACTCTTACTGAAGTAGCCAACGATCTCGGTGCAACTTATCTAGGCTGGGTTCTGCCTAAAGTTCAATAATGATAGGTGTTTAAAATATGATTGATAAAAAGGGTTATGTTTTTCCGCTTATCCTGCTTGCCACCATATCTATAGCTTTTTTCACTATCACACTGGTGCAGTTGCAGTCTTCGCACCGCGACCAGCTTCTGCACCTTAACACTTATCAGCAGGCTTTAAACATAGCCTACTCGGCAAATGTCGACGTTCTCGGAGAACTACGCGAAAAACAGTGGGCAAACCGTTTTTTTAAAGATGCACCGGTCATAAAAACCGGCCAGAACCTGTTTGGAGCAAGTTATGATATATGCGTCGAAGACTACAATACCGCAAGCTACACTTTTAACGTAAAAATACGAACGACTATCGGCAGCAAAAAAAATCTTTTCTATTGGCGCCAACGCTATATTCCAAATATGCTCGACTTTACCCGCATGACTTTGCCGGTATTCTTTGGCGAATACCCTCCGGAGCTTTTCGAAATTGCCAAAAAATCAGAAATCGACCAACTGGTAGATGACGCCCTGAATACGGCGATCGACAACAAAGACAAAGCATTGCAGATAGCCAAACTGATAAGCAAACAGCTGACATCAGGAGATGCGCTTAAACAGCTTGCGGCTTTGCCGGCAGGCAAAAGCCTTTCTGACATCAAAGATGCATCTACAGCGAGACCCGCAGCAGAAAACCCGCCAACAGAAGCTTCATTAGCCGAAAAGACAAAACCAAGTGCCATAATAGCAGAACTGACAAACCTGATTAACCCGCTAGACACGACATCTTTCGATCCGCCCAAGCCAGGCAAAAGCATGACCATAGGCGATGATCTGATGCTTCGCGATGCTCCATGGGGCAACATAATAGACAAAATACCGCCTCAGACCAGCGGTTTGCAGGTTATTGGGCTGCAAGGCGATTTTTTCGAACTTATTTACAATGGTACAACCGGCTATTCACATATAAACTGGATTTCTATACCAGGCCATACTCCATTATGCGTCGAACCACCCAGACCACCGGGAGTGCCAGCCCCCTAAAACCATCAGACAGAGGGTTCCATTATTACGACCGCCTGACAGGCAATTGCCCTGCCCTGCCCGACTGCGTCGAAACCCTCATTAGTACCGGCCTTTACTGACACCATATCTTCATCAATGCCAAGAGCATTTGCCAGAGTTTTTATCATCTGGGGGCGATAAGGCGCTATTTTGGGGCGTTCACAATGAATCATGCAATCAAGATTACCTACCACATAGCCTTTTTCTGAAACTATTTTCGTGACTTCTTTAAGAAGTTTTATCGAGGCAATTCCTTTAAAAGCCTGGTCAGTATCAGGGAAAAGCCCGCCGATATCTCCAAGCGCAAGCGCTCCGAGCATGGCATCCATGATCGCGTGAATCAGAGCATCAGCGTCAGAATGTCCTTTCAGGCCAAGATGATAAGGAATAAGAACACCGCCAAGCCAGAGTTCACGACCTTCTACAAGCGCGTGAATATCATGCCCCAGCCCTATCCGGATTTTTTTATTCATGGATGGTTCCTGCCAACTCTGCGGCAACTCTGCGGGCGCGATCATCAACTTCAATCAACTGGTCTATTGTTGCTGCCGGCTCATTTTTAAAACTTTTCATGGTCTGCCCTATCAGTGCAGGAATCTCGACAAAAGATATTTTTTTATGCATAAATTCTCTGACAGCAATCTCGTTGGCGGCATTGAGAACGCAGGGCATGATTCCACCGGCACGACCGGCATCAAAAGCATGTTGCAGGCAGGGAAAATCATTCATGCGTGGAGGTTCAAACGTCATCGACGCAACCCTTGCCATATCTAGCGCAGCCTGTGGCGGCATCCATCTTTTTGGCCAGCTGAGGGCATACTGAATCGGCAACTTCATATCGGGCCAGCCCAGCTGGGCAAGAACAGAACCATCAGAAAATTCGATAAGGCTGTGGATAATTGACTGGGGATGAACAATAACTTCTATTTGAGAATAATCGGCATCAAACAGCCAGTGTGCCTCAATGACCTCAAGACCTTTATTCATCAGGGAAGCTGAATCGATGGTGATTTTACCGCCCATACTCCAGTTCGGATGTTTAAGAGCCTGCTCAACAGTCACTTCGGCAAGTTGTTCGGCCGGCATGCAGCGAAAAGGACCACCCGAGGCGGTGATGATTATTTTACGCAGAGGGTTGTTCTGCGAAGCCTGCAAGCACTGAAAAATAGCAGAGTGCTCGCTGTCTACCGGTATCAGGTCGACCTCTGCCCGTTTAACCGCTTCCATAACCAGGCTACCGCCAACGACAAGAGTCTCTTTATTGGCCAGACAAATCTGGTGTCGGCAAGCAATCGCTTCCATGACAGGTTTTAGACCTGCAGCGCCGACAATAGCAGCCACGACAGTATCTACTCCCGCAATAGTGACGGCTTCAATCACAGCGTCCTCGCCGGAAGCAACAGTTATGTTTTTTCCGGCCAGGGCATGCCTTAGCATTGTTTCATAAGCCGGGTCAGCGATGGCGACAAAATCAGGCGAGAATTCAACAGCCTGCTCGGCGAGTAATTGCCAGTTTTTGCCACCGGTAAGCGACCTGACCCTGATTTTTTGGGGGTTATTGCGCACCACTTCAAGGGTATTGCGACCAATCGAACCTGTTGAGCCAAGTATTGCCAGATTTTTCATATCTTCACACTGATTAGTTATCTCAGCCATTTTTACGCATGGTATGTTCGACAAACACATTAACCGACTCTCCGTCTAAGGCCTTTATCGCATGCATGGCGCTCTTTTTTTCCGAAAAAAGCCCAAACACTGCCGGCCCGCTTCCCGACATAAGAACTACCCCTTCGCCGCTTGAAGCAAGTATTTCTTTTATTTTTAGAACCTGGGGATGCCGATGCAAAGTAACTGATTCAAGATCGTTAAAAACAAGCTTTCTCAGACTGTCAAGGTCGCCGCGGCGGTAAGCATCAAGAATCAGTGAAAATGCCCGCTCTTTTGCCTGATTATTGCCGGGCTGGTAATTTTCGTAAGCCCATGCGGTAGAGACAGTAACGCCTGAAGGCACCACTATTACCACAGTCAGAGGTGGTCTTGGAGGTTCAAAAAAATTCAACTGTTCGCCGCGGCCTTCGGCAAGAGCAAGACCGCCATGCACAACAAAGGGAACATCAGACCCGATTACGGCCGCCATATTCATTATATCCGGCATAGTCAGTGGCTTGTCATACATTCTGGCAAGACCGCTGAGAACGGCGGCGGCATCGCTGCTGCCACCAGCCAGACCGGCAGCAATCGGAATTTTCTTGTCGATATTGATAGCCAGTCTGGGTTCTATCGAAAAATGTTCAAGAAAAACGTTTGCAGCACGGTGAACAAGATTGGTGGAATCGAGAGGTACGCCAGGATGGTCGCAAAAAATTTTTATGCCGGCTTCGCCGATTTCTTTAATAGTTACGGTATCGGCAAGCGAGATAGTCTGCATGATGCTTGCCAGTTCATGATAGCCATCAGAACGCTTATGCTTAACCCATAAAGCAATATTTATTTTAGCCGGAGCCTGTAAGATAAGTGTTTTTTTCATTTTTTCCCCTGCCAGTAATCAGTTAAAACCGGATCAATCTTTTCTGTTCATTTCTGCACACTAACACAGTTTTTTAAAGAAGTGCCTTCAGCATGTCAAGATCTTCCGCTCTGGTGATTTTCGAATTTAACTCTGAACCCTCGACCAGATGTATCTTACACCCAAGTTCGCGCACCATGCCAGCTTCATCGGTTACCAAAATGCCATTTTTATCGGCATATTCGAGAGCCTGGCGCAAAACCGAAACTCTGAAAATCTGCGGCGTCTGCACCCGATAGACTTCGCTTCTGTTTATCTGCCCGACAATTTCACCGTCTATCGCTTTGACAAGCGTATCGTATGAAGGCATTGCACAAACGGCATTTCCCAACTCAAAGGCAAGCTTAAAAGCATTGCTTACAATAGTGTTGGTGATTCCGGGGCGGGCAGCATCATGAACAGCCACCCAGCCATCTTCAGCATCGATCGCATTTACTCCCGCCCGCACCGAATCCTGACGACGCGCGCCGCCCGCAACAATCGTAAATTTTTTGTGCGGTTTAAAATCGGCAAGCTTGCCCAGACCTTCTTCAATCCGATCTTCAGGCAAAACAAGAACTATGCTGTCTACTTCAGGCGTCTGGTCGAAACACTCAAGGCTCCATTGAAGCACTGGCTTGCCCTTGAGAAGCAAAAACTGTTTCGGAACAGCTGAATTCATGCGCGAACCCATTCCACCCGCTACTACGACAGCTACTACAGGCTCGGCACGAGACATCAGATTTATCCCTTTCTCTTTATTTTTTACGATTGAGAATAAAAGAAGCCATATCAGCAAGCAATGGTTGTGGGCGAGAAAGCCCGTTAAGGCCATTTATAGCAGCATGAAAAATCTGATCGGCATAATTTCTGGCGCCGTCAAGGCCAAGCAGAGAAGGATAAGTTGATTTGCCCATGACCACATCACGGCCGGGCATTTTGCCAAGGCTGTCAAGATCTCCTTCTACATCGAGAATATCGTCGACAATCTGAAACAGCAGACCAATTCGCGCAGAAAAAGCTTCAATAATCTGCAAATCTTCTGGCGACGCATCGGCTAGAATGGCGCCGGTTTTGGCTGGTGCTATTATTAATGCCCCGGTTTTTTGCCTGTGAATCGATTCGAGAATCTGCAGCCCGGCGCCCTGCTTTTCATAGGCGATATCAAGCATCTGGCCGCCGATCATTCCCTGATGGCCAGCCGCCAATGACGCTATTTTGATAATTTTTATAATTTTGTCAGCAGACACGCCATAATCGGCCAGAGTGGCAAACCACTCAAAAGCCAGGGTCAAAAGACTGTCGCCCGCCAATATGGCGGTGGCCTCGCCGAAAACCTTGTGATTTGTCGGTTTCCCTCTGCGATAATCATCGTTGTCCATCGCCGGTAAATCATCATGAATGAGCGAATAAGTATGAATAAGCTCAAAAGCACAGCCGGCGCGCAACGAGGCATCGTTGTGCAAGCCAAACCCTTCGCAGACCATCACGCATAATGCCGGCCTGATTCTTTTGCCGCCCGCAAGTGCGCTATATCTGACAGCCTCATTGAGTCGACACGAAACTTCAGGCTGATTTACGGGCAGCCATTGCTCAAGGGCGGCGTTTACGCGTGCAGATAAAGCCTCCAGAGAGTTTTCAAAGTTTTGTGTAGACACCATAAATGGCAAGGTTATCTCCCGTCTTTTTCAGGGTCAAATGGAGCTTCGGATGGGTTTTCCATGCTGCCAAGCAACTGCAGCATTTTCTCTTCGGTATTATCCAGCACCGCTCCACATTTTTTTGAAAGTGCAATTCCAAGCTCGTAAAGCTTCAAACCCACTTCAGGGGAAGTTCCCTCCTGCTCAAGCGCTTCAGCAACTATTTCAAGTTTCTGAATAGCAGAATTGTAATCAAGGTTGTCAATCTGCTCCTGGGTTATTGTAAGCAATTCAGCAATATCCTGCTCTTTGAAACGAGGCATTACCGCCCTCCTTTTTCGACCAGATCAATTTTTTCAACAGCAACCAGCACTTTTCCATCAGCAAACTGCAAAGACAGGCTTTGCCCCGCGACAAGAAGGCGCGCAGAATTAACCACCCGCCCGTTCTCATCAAGCGGCATAACATAGCCTCTTCTGAGGAGTGCCCTGGGATCAAGCCCGGCCAGTCGGGCGCACAACAGATCATGTCGGTGTCTTATCCTGTCTAAGAACCGCCTGAAGACTGACTCGAGTTCACGACTAAGATTCATTACCGTTACACGTTTTTCGGCAACAAGCAAAGCAGGTTTCACAAGAAACCTGCATCCGGATGCACGGCGAAAGCGTTCTCTGGCAAAAGACAGGAGCATTTTGAGCGACCTGGTCAATCTTTTGTTATGCCTGTTTATGGCTTCTCGCAGTTCATCTTTTACGGGCACAACAAGTTCACCGGCAACGGAAGGGGTTGCAGCACGCTTGTCAGCAACCAGATCGGCAATGGTAGTATCGGTTTCATGCCCCACGGCAGAAACAACCGGCTTAACAGATGCAGCTATGGCACGCGCCACGGTTTCTTCGTTAAATGACCATAAATCTTCAAGGCTGCCGCCACCTCGTGCAATGATTATCACGTCAACCCTGGGATCTTTATTGAGACGCTCAATACCTGCAACTATCTCAGATGCCGAGCCTTCGCCCTGCACTTTTGCGGGCACAAGGTAAAGCGGCATGTTTTTAAAGCGACGACGCACGACTCTGAAAATATCTTGAATAACTGCGCCATGTGGCGATGTGACAATGCCAATTCCTTTCGGAATAAAAGGCAAAGAAAGCTTTCTATCAGCGTCAAACAGACCCTCGGCCTGCAACTTTTTTTTCAGTTTTTCAAAAGCCTCATACAAGGCTCCAATGCCGGCAGGTCGCAGATCAGAAACTACTATCTGATATTCTCCCCGGGGCGGGTAAACCGAAAGTCCACCAAAAATCATGACGAAATCGCCATTCTTAAAATCAGTGGCTATCTTTCGCCGGTTTCCCGCCCAGAGAGCAGCTTTTATAACTGCATTATCATCTTTAAGGGTAAAGTAACAATGCCCTGAAGCCGCTTTGACAAGGTTAGAGATTTCGCCTTGCACCCACACAGAAGAGAGCAGGCGGTCATTTTCGACAAGGCTCTTGAGGTGCCTGGTAAGATCATTTACCGTCAGCACCTTCACCGGAAAAGGTATTTCCTGTTTAAAGAGATTCATCTATCAGGCAATTGCGCTTGCGGCTTTTTCAACCTTATTTTTTTCGTCGCTGACTTCTTTGATAAAAGCAGCGAAATTACGGTCTACAAAGCTGGTAGAAAAATTGCCGGAACGAAATTCCGGGTGGTTTATGACATGAATATGGAAGGGAATTGTAGTTTCAATGCCTTTTATCTCATATTCACGCAGGGCGACATTCATGCGATCAAGCGCTTCGTCTCTGGTATGACCCCAGACTATAAGCTTTGCCACCATTGAATCGTAATTTGAACTGATAACATAACCCTGATAAGCTGCCGAATCGACTCGAACACAGGGCCCACCCGGAACAAGATATTTTTCTATCCGCCCAGGGCACGGAATGAATGACATAACAGGGTCTTCTGCATTTACGCGGCATTCTACAGCCCAGCCATCCGGTTCGACAAGTTCGCCGTCAATGGGCAATGCTTCACCTGCGGCGACGCGCAACTGCAACTCTACGAGATCGAAATGACATACCATCTCTGTTACCGGGTGCTCTACCTGCAAACGGGTGTTCATTTCCATAAAGAAGAAACTGCCATCGCTGTCGAGCAAAAATTCTATGGTGCCGGCATTGTGGTAATTTATAGCCTTGGCTGCTTTAACGGCAGTTTCAGCCATTTTACGGCGCAGTTCAGGGCTAACAGCCGGTGACGGTGATTCTTCGATCAGCTTCTGATGACGGCGCTGAATAGAACATTCTCTTTCGCCGAGTGCCACGACTTTTCCATGCTGGTCGGCAATAATCTGCACTTCTACATGGCGTGGATTACGCATATATTTTTCGACATAAACGCGTTTGTCACCAAAAGAGGCTTCTGCCTCTCCCTGGGCCATTTTAAAAAGGTTGTCAAAGTCTTCTTCGTGTTCGACAAGGCGCATGCCTTTGCCACCACCACCAGAAGTAGCTTTAACCAGTACCGGAAAACCTATTTTCCGAGCGATTTCAATGCCTTCAGAAGAGGTCTCTACGCTACCCTGAGAGCCAGGCATAACCGGCACGCCCGAACGAATCATCAGATCGCGGGCTACTGACTTCTGCCCCATTCTTTCGATAGCACGAGAATCAGGGCCAATAAATGTGAATCCGCACTTTTCGACGATTTCAGCAAAATCCGGGTTTTCAGACAAAAAACCATAACCCGGGTGAATGGCTTCACAATTAGTGGCATGCGCCACCGAAAGTATATTCGGAATATTCAGATAGGAGAGATCCGGGCGGGCAGGTCCGATACAATAAGCTTCATCAGCCATTTTCACATGCAAAGCATTTTGGTCTGCCTCAGAATATACAGCCACTGTGGCAATACCCATTCTTTTGCAGGTTCTGATTATGCGAACGGCTATTTCGCCACGGTTGGCAATCAAAAGTTTTGAAAACATCTAAAATTGCTCCTGTTCAAGAGTCAAAAATATATTTTTAAGCTGCCTGTCATCACAGCAACTGCGCCTTCATTCGACAGCAGACCGCATAGAAAAGAAATCGATTCGCTACGGCTCTTAAAACATTTGGGCGGCACGTTATCTACCTCAGATTCAATGTTGCGGTGACTAGTCAATATTAACCAGAAACAACAAACGACCATAGTCGACAATCGCGCCATTTTCGACCTTGACGCTGCCGATTTCGCCATCGAGAGAGCACTTGATACGATCCTGGAAGCTGATACCCTTTACCATACCAAGCGTTTCGCCCTTCTTGATACGATCGCCAGATTTCAGCTGTCGCTCTGCGAAAAAGAAAGTTCCCACTTTGTCTGACCTTATTTCGACCTGGGTGTTAGAAATCGCTTCTTTATCATCGACCTCAGAGGGCAGCTCCACAATTTCGCTTACAAGGGCATTGCTGGCAGAATCAAGCACCAGACGAATCCGGTTCATTTTACCGAGTTCAAGTTCGAGGCTTGAAAACGCGTTTTCAGACATGGCCTGGTATATTTTTTTTATCTGGTTTGCATCCATATTTACTCAGTTCCTGTTCTGTCATTTTTTCAGGCACCCAATGCTAGCATAGTGACAACAGATATTCAATAGCGTGGAAATTTACCGGCCAAGATTAGGGTACCATACTTGACATTATTCCGGGGCAAGGCTATCATTCAACGCGTAGATTTTTAAGAAATCTGTAACCATTTAATCGGTAAATTGTTAGAGGAGTGTAGACATGTTTAAAAAGCTTATGCTTGTAGCGGCCCTGTTGATTGCGTTCACCGGCTCATCTGTGTTTTCTGCTGACCTTATGCAGCTTGTTCCACAGGAAGCCGATTTTGTTCTCCAGATTAATGTAGGCAAGTTCATGGCCAACCCGGCAGTAAAAAAAGCTCTGATGGACAACCTTGAAAAATCAAAAGAGCAAAAAGAAGCTTTCGACAAATTCGTGGCCGACACGGGCTTCAACCCGATGGAAAGCCTTAACCAGATCGTAGTGTTTTCATCTGGCAAAGTTGACCCCAAAGATCCCAATCAGCTGGCCGGTGCAATTTTTGACGGCAAGTTTGATTCAGCAAAAATCACTGAAGCTATCAAAAAAGATGAAAATGCAAACAAAGACGTCGAAATCACCAAGATCGACGGTTTTGACGCCATCGTTCCCAAGAACAAAAAAGACGGCTTTGGTCTTTTCCTTGATGCCACAACAGCTGTATTGGGCGCTGAACCCGGCGTAAACGCAGTTAAAGCAATCAAGATGGGCAAAGGCAAAAACGTTTCTGAAAAGAAAGATCTGTTTGCCGTTCTGCAGAAACTTGACGCTCAGGCCACATTGAGCGGTGCCGGCGTTATTCCGACTGAACTGAAAGAAAAAGTAAAACAGAACCCACAGGCAGCACCTCTTGCAGCCCTCAATTATTTCTTTTTCTCCTTTAACCATGGCGACAACATTGAATTCAACTTCAATGGCGAAGTCGACAAAAAAGAAAATGTAGAAGCTGTAATGACTTCACTCAATGGTTTTTTGGCAATGCTCAAGATGTTTGCCGGACAGGTTCCGGAAGCTGCTGAAATACTGAACCTCATTAAAGTAGCCTCTACAGAAACTACTGTTCAGATTGGCCTGAATGTTCCTAAAGTCAAACTTGAAGAAATCAAGAAAAAAATGGAAGAAAGAATTAAAGAAATGAAAGAAAAGGGCGAAGCCGGCGTTGAAGAAAAAGGCGCAGCAGAACCCCAGACTGAACCCGAACGTGAATAAATAAGTTTTTTCTGCTAAAGAAAGCTGCCGGAAACGGCAGCTTTTTTGTTTTTGATTTGTTCTAAAAAAATCTTGTTATGCCGATAACTATTCTGCATGATCAGACGCATTGTCTACATATTTTTAGCGTTGGCACTCACTATGGTCTCGAACACAGCCGGTTCGCAACCATACGATCTCATTATTCCCGACGAAAGCAGCCCAGATGAGCTCACCCGCGAACTACGCAACCTTCAGTCTGTCGAAAGAGATCTGGCAATAGAAAAACTTACCCGCGAACCAACCAGACTCGACGCATATCTTGAGCTTGGAGACCTGCGCCTGGCACAAGGGAAACTACAGGAAGCACAGCGATTTTATGAAATGGCTCTTGAAATGTCGCCTAAAAATTTGCGGGCCAACCAGGGTCTCGTAATGGTTCACTACCATCTGGGAGAATTTAACCTGGCTCGGAACCGCATAGAAGAAGTTCATAAATCCTATCCGCTGTCTGACCACATGCGCGATTCACTTGAGACCTACAAGCGTCATCTGCAAGACGAAGCACAGCTGGGCTTGTTTATTCGCGAAGATGATCGAGGTTTATCAGAAGTTGTATCATCTATCGACGGCTCTTTTCCATCAAGTCATTACCGCAAACTAACCGCCCGGTATCGTTTCGAAAACTGGTTACACAAAGATAATGGCGCCGAAATAAACACGGTGCTTTACTCAGGAACATTCAACTATAAGGCTGATGAAAACACGAGGCTGATGCTGACCTATGCTCCCGAAAAATTTACGGGTGGCGATGCGATAAACGGTTACGACATTCAGGGAATCGCTGGCACAGACAACCTCAAATTGGCCTTAAAAAAGGCAAAAAGCACATTCAAGGACAACTTTTTCACTCTTCAAAACCGTCTTTCAGAACAAACAACAGGCCTTAGCCTCTTTGGCGACCTTCACAGACGAACACGTATTGTGCAAAGCATTACTATGAGTGATATTTCAGATGGAAATTCGAAACAACGGTATGACAGTGAGCTTATTCACTGCATTTTTCGCAACAATGCCCCATTTTTAACTACAACGATCAGGTTCTACAAGGGAACTTATGAAACTCAGTATTATGCAGACGGAAACCTGATGAATTACTGGGCTCCTTCAGATTTTAACACCACCGAACTTGAATTGGCATGGGAACGGTCTGTTGGCGCCAGTTGGTGGTGGGGCATTGATGCCAGTCTGATGAGCAGCAGTTATCGTTTTGGCGGTGAAGAGGAGATAAGCGACAGTGGCGCAGGCGCTTTCGTGCATTTAAGCTATCGTCTTGCCAATGGCGGCTTGTATGCATCAATTGGCGACCGTCTTCACGATTATTTCAGAGAACGTAAACTTGAGGTCTACGGCAATTTCTCGTTTTAACTCAGTATAAAAACCAGTTAAACACGAAACTGATGACATAGCCCGAAATAAAGCCATCGGCAAATGCCCAGCCGGCGCCGATGAGAATACCACGTGGCGTAAAATTGAAGCCTTCGTAAATATAGCTGATCAACATAAGCCATGGGCTCGGCTCACCGCTGGTTATTTCAGTCAAGGCCCATACGACAAGAGCAAAAGCCCATATCATGCCAGCCAAAACGCCTATTTCAAAAGGAGTCATCGGTGCTCCTCAAAAATTATTGCACCGTATCCAACACCGCGTTCGTGACGCATAACATCCATCGAAGTTGCATATTTAAGAAGCTTTGGCTTAATCGGCAAACCAGTTAGAATCAGCAATAAGGCTGTTATGGGAACAACGCCACACACAGATCGACCTTCGTCAATAACCAGGTCATAAAAAGCTTTCGCATCAAGCTGTAGAATTTTTTCAATAACCTGGGCGTCTAATCTGTATGCTTCTTCTCGTGGAGTATCATGTGAAAAATCAGAACTGGCAATAATAAGAATGCGTTTATCGGTCTCATTGGCGATTAAGTGTTTGATACCCGCCGCAACTTCGCAAATAGTTTCAAATTTAGAATAATGCATGGCAATCGGAACAATTTCGGGCATTTTTTTGGCAAAGTATTGCAAAAACGGCAATTGCACCTCAATTGAATGCTCAAACATGTGCGCATCATTGTCTAATTCAAGCAAATCCACCTCAGAAACCAGTTTTTGGCATAACTGCTCATCTAAATCCACCTTGCCGAATGGAGTTTTCCAGGATCTGGCGGCACTTACAGAAAACTCTGCACCATAATGGGTGTGCTTGGGTCCGAGAAGAATAACGGTATCCGGAAGGGGTTCTTCTGCAGCAAGTCTCGAATAAGCGTGTGAGGCAACAGGTCCGCTGAAAATAAAACCGGCATGAGGAGCAATAAAGGCGGCAAGACGACCGGCAGCACTTATTTTAGTTTCTGCAGCACCGAGACGGTGATTTAAACAGCCCTCAATCTGTTCTCTAAGGCATGCAGCGTCGGCCTCATAAAATTTTCCCGCTACGACTGGCTCTCTTAACATAATTCTCTCCTGATTAAAATCTCTTTTATTCTGTTACTTCATTATGGTTGATGAGTAGGTGTTTATCAAGTAAGATGTAGATATGATAATCAAGAGGAACCATTTTTTACCAGCACTTATTTTTCTAATTTTGCTGCCTGCATGGTCACCGGTCTGCTCACATGCCAGAGTAAAAACAGGAATCGAGGTGCTTGCTCAAGAACACCCCGAAATGGTGAGGGGCAAAAAACTGGCAATTCTGACATCAAAAACAGCAGTTGATCTAAACCTGACTCACAGCATAGATCGACTTGCCAAAGCAGCAAGCATCAAGCTTATACTAATCGGCGATCCATGTTTCCGAAAATCGGCAACCAGTGCCCCTCCTTTATCATTTAAATATGACACGCTCACCGGCGCCAGAATAATAGAAGTTTCAGACCCTTTAAAGCGCCCTCCCGTAGAGGCTTTTCAAGGCATAGAACTTCTGGTCATTGATTTTCAAGATATCGGCATCAGATATTTCAAATATCTGACGCTGACAGCGCAGTTTCTTGACCTGGCAAGAGAAGCTTCAATACCGGTTCTTCTGCTTGACCGCCCGAACCCGATTAATGCATCTATCGTATCGGGGCCGGTTCTTGAAGTGCCTATGCGCAGCAGATTTGGCGTTTACCCGATTCCATTGATACATGGCATGACCATCGGAGAGCTGGCGCTCTATTTTAACAAGGTCTTTGGCCTTGGCGCCAGTCTCACTGTTATCGGCATGGAAGGCTACTCTCGCAGCATGGCATTCAAAGACACAGGACTGCACTGGGTTCCACCTTCAGACCACATCCCGGAAGCCGATTCTCCGCTCTACTACTCAACAACAGGTTTTCTTGGTGAAATGGGTGTTTTTTCGACGGGAGTCGGCACAAATAGGCCATTTCATTACATTCTGGCCCCATGGATAGACGGCGAAATGTTAGCCCA
>SABV01000323.1 GCA_009928855.1 Erysipelotrichia bacterium
CCCTGATATGTCGAAAAGGCATTTGCCTTTTCATCAGATGCCATGGCTGCAAAAGTTTGTCTGAGCAAACTCGTCATGAATAAAGGTTATTGCCACTGGCAGGTAAATTCTTTTTCACTTATCTTCGCAATATGATTATACTTTGGCCATGAGTTTTTTCAGTAGATCAGATAACGCCGGTGAAGCCTTCTCTCTGCCGCGGGGGTTGTTGTATATATGCCTCGCGGTGTTTCCGTTTATCATGGTTTATGTCGAGATGGTGCGCTTTTTGGAACTTGAAACGGATGAGCGGCGCAGCGAACTTTATCAGCTTGCCGGGCGCGAACTGCTTAAATTGAGCGAATACGCCGATGACGCAAGATTTTTTCATCTTGTGTTGAAAAATGAATTTTCTGCTGGTGCGCTTGCAATGGCACCGGGCGCTCAGAAACTGAAAAGCCGGGTTAACCGGCTGAAAAATGAATACCCGGGAGTATTTTCGTTTATCTTCTGGAACAGCAAAGGCGAGGTTATTTCTGAGTTATCTGATGATACGCGTTTCAATTTTCTGTCGAAGAAACTCAATCAGATGCTGGGCGCCATAAGGCTTGACACCCGTGCCGGCCGACATGTCGAGGCTGAATTTTCTGAGCGCTATAACAGAGATTTGCGCATGTTGCGCCAGTTTCTTGGCCCTTTTGTTACTCCGGAAGGCCTGATCAAACCATTCGTCGATGCCGGTTCTGCTGCCTGCTTTCAGCTGCATGCCCGCGGTGAGCGCACGCTGGGCTGGTATGAGAGCACAGCCGATTACTCGGTTCTCGCCTATGTTTCAGCAAAAGTCCGTGGTGCCCTGACCGGGCCGAAACAGCTCTGCAAAAGCCTGCAGAACAAGTGGCCGGAAATGACCTTTTATCTGTTCGACGAGCATGAATTAAAGCTGTCACCGTCGCCAGGCGGCACAACTGGCAGCGAGATTCTGGTAAATTTCGGCAAGTTCAGAAAAATGGCGCCAAAGGAGCATCTTGCTTCACAACGCCATTATTATGAATTTCAGAAACTGAACGAGAGATGGTGGGGAGTGTCGGCTATCAACAAAAACGCGGTAGGCAGCGTCGCATCTCTGGCCGGCAAGTTTCTGGCAAAAGCTGTTGCAGTCGTGCTGATAGCACTTTTCGTTTTTGGCTGTTACTTTATGGTGCATGAAAACCCGCTGTATTCGGTGCGCGCCAAGCTGGTTATCGTTTTTGCCTATACCATTTTCATTCCGGCTCTGGTATTCAGTGTGGTTGCCTTTGATTATCTCAAGCAAAAAGAAAAACAGGCCGTCAGCGAATTTTCGGCGCGGTCGTTTCAATTGCTGACTTCCATAGACAGCCAGTTCAACGGGTTTCTGCACGATCGCGCCGGCGAGTTAAACTCTGTTTTTGCAGAAATGTCTGCCGGAAAAGCGATCAGCGATATCGAAAATCAGATTGCTTCAGTCAGCAAAGCTATTGTAGCGCGGTTTGCACCAGACACCCTGGTTATTGCTGACAGCAGTGGCAAGGATATTCTCAATGCTTTATATTCAAAGACTCTCAAAGATGATCACCTGCGCAAAAATGCTGCCGGAGAACTTATTGCTTATCTCAACAGCAGTGTACGAGAACTGCATCGTCCTTCACAGGGTGTGGCCGAAGGTTTCCTGCTGAGTTTTCCGCTCAACTATCGTCGGCTGCTGCCGTTTACCCTGAGCAGTACGACTTTTATTTCCTATCTGAACCTTTTGCGCAGCAGTGATGACAGCAAGTTTTCGCATCTTGTCCAGATTTTCTGGCATGAAAAAGACATGCATCTTGAATTTTTCAGACAGCTGACGGAAACGACTTTAAACAATGAGCGTCAGCGCCTGTTTATTTCTTTTCCTGCAACAGGCAAAACCTGGCCGCAGAAGCATGGTCTGCCAGGTCTTTCAGATTTTCTTGAGAAAGTCAGGCAGCATGGCCCTTCTTACGAAAGGCTCACCGGTCAGGATGGCAAGACCTGGCTGGCAGTCGGTCAGGGTGGCACCAGCCTGAGTTCATCGATTCTGGCCGTTCTGGTCGATCACGATCTTTTACAGGGCGATATCAGGCGTTTAAAGAACCGCATCTGGTCGCTGGTCGGCTGGAGTATTCTCATCACCGTCAGTCTTTTTTACATTCTCGGTCACTATCTGATTATGCCAATCAAAGCCATGGCAGCCGGCGTAGAAATGGTCAGAAAGCAAAATTACTCCTATCGCATAAACATGCCGCTTGCCAACGAATTTGGCCGCCTCAGCCACTCTATTGATGAATCGCTGGAAAATCTGCAGGAACTCGAAATTGCGAAAACTGTTCAGGAAAGCCTGCTGCCGCAAGACTCGCTCGATCTCGACGAATTTTTTATTATCGCCAGAACCCGCAGCATGACAAGTATGGGCGGCGATTACTACGACTTTGTTGTCGACCGCGACAAAAACGCGGCGATTCTGATGGCCGACGTGGCCGGGCATGGCATACAGGCGGCCCTGCTCATGGCTATGGCCAAAAGCACTCTGCTGCTCAACGATTCTGCCTGTGCCGAGCCCGAAATTATAATGTCGGCTTTGAACCGAACTTTTTGCACTTTGCGCAAATCGAGTATCACCACGATGATGACCGGGCAGATCGTCAGCATCTCCTGTGCCGGCGAATTGAACTTTCTCAATGCCGGCCATTGCCCGCCTCTTGTTGTTTCAGATACTGGCAAAGAGGTTACACCTGTAAACAGTCAGGCGCTTCCATTCGGGTTTTCACTCAAGCGCAAATTTGAGCGTATGCCGGTCAGCCTGTCAGCGGGCGACACTATGATTCTCTATTCTGACGGCATTCTTGAATCTTCTAACCTGCGGGGCGAGATGCTCGGCGAAGACGGTTTTGCCGAACTGGCAAAAAACTGTTACGACGCCGACTGTAAATGTTATCTCGACAAGCTGTTCAGCGCCTATGACAACTGGGCGGCTTCGCAACAGGATGACATTACCTTTGTCATGATAAGGCGAAAGGCAACCTGATATGACAGACAGCCAACCCAGATCAACTCTGCTGTTTAAGGCCGCCCTGTTTGTTGTTGCCTTTCTCATGCCGGTTGTAGCCTTTTCACTGCTTGCCGGATTCAGATTTGAACGTCTGCTGGAAAACGAAAACCGTATTCTCGCTAATATGGCCGATGCGGCAGCACAGCGGTTGCAGTATGCGGCAAACAACCGGCGTTTCTGGTGCCATGAGCTTGATCGCGTGTTTACAATTTATGATAGCAGCGAAGAACTGCATCTTGCGCTGCAAAATCTTGCTCAGCAGCATAGTCAGAAGATGAACTGGATTCTCTGGGATGCCAGTGGCAAGGTGCAGATCAATAATCTTAACACCCGGCACGGCAAAGAAATATGGGAACGGGTAGCTGGAATTCTCAGCCTGGCGGCCGAGACCTGGTGGTTTAGCCTGTCGTCCGCCGATGATATTTTCATCCGCACCGTTCTTGGCCAGCATTTTGAGAGTAAAACCATACAGAGAGGGGTTTTCAGAACTGGCGCCGATCTCGGTGAGCTGTCATATTTTTCTTCTGCCGGCAGTCTCTGGGCTGATTCTAATGACAAACACACCTTGATGGTGCTTTTTCCGGCCGGTATCGAAAACAAGCCGCATGGTCTGCGTCAGTTCATCAGTGAGGCTGATATTGCTGATGCTGGTTTTGCGCTGCTTGCTGATGACTTTTTTTACAGCAGCGAAGAATCTGTTGAGCGGCCTGAACTGTTGAAACTGCGTGACTTTTTCAGAGTTCGTGCTCCGGCGATCTTTCAGAACGATCATCAGTTGTATACTGCCAGGTATATAGATGAAAACCTGTTTTTCTGCATGTTCAGACCACGA
>SABV01000324.1 GCA_009928855.1 Erysipelotrichia bacterium
CGGCGAAAACGGGGTATTTTGCAATCAATCGAAACGGCACCACCTGGGAACTCTACAGCCCCTCTGGCATTTCTATACCCGGCGAGTTGAGCTTCAGCCTGTTGAATTTTTCAGAATTACTGCTGGTTGAGCAACTCAGTGATTTCTCAGAAGCACTCAACGCCCCCCTCGCTCTGATTGCTTCTCCGGCTCTTCTGGTCGCTTCTTCATCCGGCTTTTTCGACGACGATATTCACGTCAGCGTTGGGCTTGTCAGCAATTATGCCATCCCCGCCGCAGGCTCATCTTTATCGCTAATCTTCTCGGCGAATCAGCCATTTACCCTCACTCTTGCCGGAATCAACGCAACAACTTCGCCCAGAACAATCACCTCTGATGAAAACAACATTGTGGAAACGGATCTTCTGAACACCCCCATATCCAGCCTTACCAGCAGTGGTTCAACAGCGACATACACGTGCAAAATCAATTTAGCCGGGGTTGAATTCAAAAGCATACCTGAATTTTTATCGATCAAGGCTATATATAAGCTCTCATGCGGCATCTCTTATGCAACAAACCAGGCAATTCATTTTCAAAAAGCCGCATTAGAACCTGAACCCGAGCCCGAGCCCGAACCCGAGCCCGAGCCCGAGCCCGAACCCGAGCCCGAGCCTGAGCCCGAGCCTGAGCCTGAACCGGAACCTGAGCCAGCTGTTTTGGCAAGCTTCCCGCAAAACAATGCTGATAATGTTGCGACAGACACCAGAATTGTTCTCAATTTCAGCCATGATATGCAAAAAACATCGGCCGAAACGGCCTTTAGAATGACCGATCAGCTTGCAACAAGAGTCACAGGCGCATTTAACTGGCTTGATGCCAGAACAATGGCTTTTATTCCGGCGAACAGATTGAAACCGGCGAACAGTTATCGCATATTCATTGGAACCACAGCCTTGGACACAACCGGCAGTCATTTGCAGCAAAGCTTTGAGTGCATATTTAAAACAGCAGCAAATGCCCCGACAAAAATTATCTTCAGCAGTCCAGAATCTGGTCAAACCGATGTCGCATTCGATTCTGCAGTAGTAGTAAGATTTTCGCAGCCGATTGCCACCAACACCTTTTCTTTCAACCTCTCCCCTGCCCTCGCCGGCAACTGGCAAACCACCTGGAATCAAGAACAAACTGAAGTCACGATTATTTTTAATACATGGTTTGCCGGCGCTACAAACTATAGCCTGAAAATCCTGTCGAACACACTCGACATCTGGAACAACGCTTTATCTGAAGCAGACGAAATTTTCTTTACGACACTGGCGCACTCTATTCCAAGGCTTTTGCAGTCTACGCCGGCATCCGGCAGCGTTCAAATAATGGTTGATACTCCCTTGATCCTGACTTTCGACACAGGCATGAATCAGCTGCAAACGAATGCCGCGATAACTTTCGAACCCCCGCTTCAGGGCGTCACCGACCTTCTCTGGACAGAAAATTCAACCAGATTGCAGATCATCCCATCTCAAAATCTTGCATTTGCAACCAAATATATTCTTAAAATTGCTGATACTGCTGAAAGCGCAGAGGGAATAAAAATTCCAGAAAATCTGCCAATAAGCTTTACAACAGCCAGGCAAACTTACGTGTTTTCGACAACCCCTTCGGATGCCGCGCAGAATGTTGCCACCAGCACATCTATAGCGATCGTCTTTTCTGATGAAGTAGATTTTAACTCGTTGACTAATAAATTCAACGTAAGCATAAATGAGATTCCGTTTGCCGGTTCTTCAGGGCTTTCTGATAATACACTCACATTCACGCCAGATGCACCCTTCCCATACGGTAGTACTGTCAAAGTCGATTTATCAGCCGGAATAACAGACAGCAATAATCTGCCCGTGCAGATGCCGTATTCGTTCTCATTCAATACTGTTTCAGCCGCGATTCCGACCATTGTATCAACAGATCCCTCCGCAAACGCAGAAAATGTGGCATACCTGAAAGAACCCGTTCTTGAATTCTCTGAACCGATGGATACCGAAACGGTCGAATATGTATTTGTTCCTGCGCTTTCGCGTGCAACAACAGCACAATGGAGCAATTCAAATAAAGTTCTGACAATCAAAGACGCCGCATTTTCACCAGGGCAAACTTATACTCTTACCATTAGCGACAAGGCAAAGAGTGCGGCAGGTACTCCCATAGCTTCTGCTCACCAGGTCAGTTTCAGCATCGAAAATATTGTTGGCCCGATCGTCAGCAATTCTGTTCCGAGCAATGGGGCAGAGAACTTTCCGATAAATCAGTCTTTGGAGCTATTTTTTGACCGGGCAATGAATCGCGAAAGCCTTTTATCGGCAATTGTCATAAGCCCTGACATTGAGGGCGAACGAACTCTGCTCTGGTCTGAAAACTCACAATTTGCGACTCTGACATTTTCACTTCCCATGGCTTTGAACACGACCTACGATCTGACGGTTACCCAAGCAGCCAAAGACACACTGGGGGTAGCACTTGACCGCGACTTTGTCATCAGATTTACAACAGAAGCCCGCCCTGCAATATTATCGACACTACCGGCTGATAATTCTGTAAATATAGCTACCGGTACTGCCATGAAGTTGTCGTTCAGTAAAAATATGAATACAGAGTCAGTAATTGGTGCTTTTCACCTTTTCAACGGAGTTAACGAAATTTTATGTAATCTGACAATGCCTGACGATAAAACCCTTATTGCGACTCCGGCAAGTCTTTTGCCAGGCCGAACATACACAGTGGTTCTAGAAAACACCGCAGTTGATGTTCACCAGATAGCTATGGGCAGCGACTACAGCAGCACCTTCTCGACGGTTGCTCCGCCACTTTTCAATATTAATGCCATCACTCCCGAGAACGAAACAAATAATGCGCCTCTTGATCAGGTCGTTGAATTCAGATTTTCTAACCCGGCAGATAAGACCAGCCTGTTATTGAGCTATCTTCCAGCCCCGGCACCTGGTTACGAAACAACCTGGAGCGAAAACGACACTCTGCTGCGAATCAACCCCCTCGCCAACCTCGCAGGCGGGCAAACATACTCTGTCAGCGTATTACCACAGACACGCGACATTTATGGTTCCACTTTAGCCACAACATCAAGCACATCATTCACGACCATCGAAACAACTCAACCAGAAATTATTTCGACCCTGCCACAGGCGGGATCTTACGATGTGCCGTTAAATCAGCAGTTTAAAATATTCTTCTCTAAAACAATGAATCAGGAATCTGTTATCGAAGCCTTTGCCATTGATCCGGCAGTCGGCGGCAATACGTTACAGTCATGGGAAGACGCGGGCAAAACCCTTGTCATAAACTTCTCCGACGGGCTCGCGCCGAACACCTCATACCAGATAAGCATAGCCTCATCGGCCTCAGACCTCTCTGGCTTGAAGCTTACGTCAACCTATCTACTGTCGTTCATGACAGTTGCCAACCCCGAAGTGATACCTGCAAAATCTTACCCGCCCACAAATGCAACGGGCGTTGCCCAGGGCACAATCATCAAAGTCGAGTTTTCAAAAGCCATGAACCATGTTTCTACAGAGAATGCCTTCTTACTCTCTGCAGAAGCAAGCGGCAGTATTGTCTCCGGAGACTTTACCTGGTCTGCCAGCACAATGAGTTTCATGCCATCTCAACTGCTTGAACCAGGTTTTGTTTATCGCATCAGCGTGGCCACCTCAGCAACCGACACGTCTGGAAACCACCTTGCTTCGCCTTACTCATGGACTTTTACCACGGCGGCAGACGAAGGACAGTTATGGCAACTAGTTCATGCCCAAAGCACAGACGAAACAACCTTCTCACCGCGCAGCAACCATGTCATGCTGACTTTTAACAATCGATTATGGATGATTGGCGGTTATGAC
>SABV01000046.1 GCA_009928855.1 Erysipelotrichia bacterium
AGCCAGTCTGGTAAATAAAGCATGTCGGCAATTCGGTAAGCGTCTGATTCTTTTATTGAGCGATCTATAAGATCTTCTTTTATGTCAATAAGAACATAGAAGCATGAAGTCAGGCCAATAAATTTGAGAAACTGATCGCAAATATACTCGTTGGTGTAGCTTGCCAATGCCAGCAGGCCAAAACCACTGAGTGTGCAGATAATTATCCCCTCCAGGTTGCGAACCCATATTGCAGTTACGAGCAGCAGAAGTACCCCGAGACCTGCTGTTATTTGCTGGTCATAACGGGTTTTTGCTGCAGCCAGAAGAATGGCGCACCCCCATATAAGACTGCCAAGATAGCCAGCCGTTAAAACAATGAAACGACTGCCGCCGCTTGTAGTGCAAAGCCCGCCAAGGTTTGAGCTGAGTTCTATTTTGATGATACTGCCGCCGGTGAATACCGCCGCTAGACCATGAGAAAGCTCATGAAAGAAGACTGTCAGATACTTAACCGGCAACACAAAAGCAGAGTTCCAAAAATAGAGTGCAAACCCGAACAGTATTAACGGTGCAATCATACCTCTGGCCTCTCGACCTGAGACTTCGCCGTATGCTGTATCGCTTTCGTTGCTCAGAAATTCTGTCATTTTTTTACCTGGCCTTCTGTTTGTTCCGGTTTCCAGGCGAAGAAATGGTAGAGCAGCCAGAGAAAGAATGTCGTTGAGAAGCCAAGTTGCACAAAATGATCGGCCTGGTAGAGTTTAAGATAGACAGCAATGGCTAGAATGATTCCCTGAATAGCGGTAATGATGAACCATAGATATTTTTTTGAAGAGATGAATATGCCTATCAGACCGGCTGCTGCGATTATGCCTACAATGATCATAATCATCTGAAACAAGAATCCACGCCCTTTTCTGGGGTTAACCAGCATGCCTTCTATATATGGTGCTTTACCGGATGGTTCAATTTGCAGCATGGTAAATGAGGTTGCCCAGCTTGTCGTTGGAATTTTGAATTTAACAGGCAGCAGCCCCGCCGTTCCAAAAACGCGCTCGGTTTGTTTCGTCTGTATCTGCGAAACAACTGTCTGGCGCTTTTGTGAAACTGCGTAAGAACTCATAGAACCAAAGTAGGACGATTTGTTGATGAATTTGGTTTCTGCCATCGTCTGTCGACGGTCAACATTCCCTGTCTCACGCATCAGTTCATAACCCTCAGGAAGGTAGAGCATCCAGCTGAGTTCGCTTATCGGCAGGTGGGTTGTGGGCAGTTCAATGTGGGTTTGGTTGTATGCGGTAAGTTGTTTGCCGGTCTTAACGGCATATACTATTTCGACCGGGAAAGACCTGGATTCACCATTTTCAATCTGCGACCTTACGATTGGCAGGTTGTAAACGTCATATTCTTCGTCAAAACCGGCTCTGACAGAAAAACCTGCGACCTGTGTGCTCCATAGCTCTGTGGTGGCTGTTTCGATTTGCGGCAGTTTAACTTTGAGAAACTGCTGTGAATTGTTTCTGACTTCATAAACAACCCTGGTGAGCAGATAACCGTCTTCGTTAAGCAAGGTCATAGCCTCTGCCCTGTCAATAACCGCAGTCTGCTGATCAATATCTTCAGGACGGCTGATAGTAAGAGACAGGGTGTTGGGATGTCTGAGAAATTTGAATGCGTAAGGGGTTTTTTCTGGTCGTTCTTTAGCCCAATCTTTGAGAAATTCAGCGGCAATTATGGGCGAAAACCCCTGCGGTATAGCGCTTACGGAGATTTCCAGTGTTTGCAGACAACCAATCCCAAGTATTCCAAACGACTGTTCGGCATCTATAGGGTAAATCTCTGGCACGTTATAATTTTCGTTCTTGAGATTCTGAATATCTTCTTCGAAATCAATCGTAAGATTGGTGTTGCCCCTTATGCGTGATTTAAAAGTAATTTCAAGGTGTCGTTCAGAGTTTTCCTCGGTTTGTTTCCATTTTTCGATAAGTTTGTTGTCAACATTAAGAATTCTTATTTTCGGCGGAATATGAAAGCTGAGACTGGCGATTCCGGAACCACCCTTGATTTTAAGATCATAGGTGTTTGTGCCTGATACAAAGCCTTCTTTGAAATAGAGCAGATTGTGTTGACGAACCGTGATTCTGGTTTTTTCTTCAATCGTTATCGGCTGGTCAGCCTGCGTTTCAGGCTTGTCAGCTGACTTTACATCTGGTTGAGAAACGGGAACATTGCGGTATAGCTCAAAATTAACAAGAGATGTAGGTGGTAGCAGGGCTTTAAAAATGGTTTTGTCGGCCATTCTTTCGGCGGGTCTAAGAACGCCCGGATCTATCCATGCTTCACAATCCTTTTCATTAACTGTTATTTCAAGCGTAGAGAGACATACCGGAACAGTGTTCAGGGTAAACCTGCTGGTGTGCCTGTATTCGCTCGATGCCATCGGTACAAAAAATTCTACACGCAGCGAAACTGAGCCGGTTGCGTTCGTCAAAAAACCGTAGGAGGTTGTTCCATTGTCTTCAACCAGCGTCATCGGCAAAGTCACCCCATTCATGGTTGCTGCCGATGGTATTGCTTCGGTTGAGAGCAGACTGACTTTTTTCCAGCCGGCATTGAAAAGATCGAGCTTGAAGTCGCCTGAGAATCTTACGCCATAGTTTTCGATTGTGCCGCTGTATTTGACAGATTCAAAACGATATTGTTGCGGTGCCATTATTTCAGGGATTTGCGGAGCAACTATGTCTTTGAGGTATTTGTAGTCGTCTTCTGGTATGATCACAACGCGATCGCCGGTTGGGACAACTTTGGAAAGCTCTTTAAATGGAGCCATTACTCTGATTTCTCTATAATCTGCCGCAGAAAGTGGCAGAGAAAAGATGGCAGTGATAACGGCGGCAATGGTAAGCAACACTGCCAACCCGGATTTGCCAGATATGTCGGAAGGCTTTTTTAGGTCTGCAAGAGGGTCTTCTGAAGTTTCAGGCAGCTTGATTTTGCTGATCAACCAGATTGACTTCCAGATAAATGCTCCGATCAGGGCGAACCATAGGCCAGCGTTTGCGCTTTCACCGATTGATTTGAGTTTTATATCAATGACTGAAAGCAATATGATAATGATGGCGGCAAAAGTGATTTTGTTTGAATACGCGAGAAAGGCTCCTGATACAAAATATAGACCGCCGAACAGAGCCAGTATGAATGCCAGAACTTCAGCAGATTTAAGCACAGAGGACCATACATAGCTGAGTTTTATTTCCGGGCATGTTGAGTTGGCCAGAAGCTGACCGGTTGAAGCGATATCTGCTATGACAAGATCACGTTCGAGGGCATAAAAGTTTTTGGTCATGACAAATTTTGTTTTGATCGGAAGCATGCCGCGAGTTCTGGGAGCGCCGAAACCGACAGGCCTGGATGGCGCATTCACGCTTGGTTCTTGCGCTTCTTTGCTGATTCCCTGCATGTCAGACATGGCATCCAGGCGTTTTGATTTTGTTTCGACTGCCTGGCGTGACATCTGAATTGCACTCGCACGTTCGTCTTTTGAAAAATCATCTTCTACTGCCCCGTGAATATGGCAGTAAATCATGCCATTCTGCGCAAGATTGCCTCTGGAAAGGTAACGACATCCTCGTTCTGGTAAAGATGGTCTGTATTTCAGATATTTACCATTCAGAAGAGCGTCTATGTTAAGACTTTCCATTTGTTGCTGGTTATCCATGTTATACATTTCCACCGCTCCGAGAAGAACGCGCTGGTTAGCGTAGCAGGCTTTATCACGCGCCTGCTCGCGGGCTTTTCTGAAATTCGGAATGGCCATCGCTGCCAGCACTCCGATAATTCCGATTACGATCATCAGCTCGACAAGTCTGAAACCCTTGCCGCCAAAAATAAAGGAAAAAATGCCGCTGATAAGGTTCCATAAAGCGCTTAAAATGGCAAATAGCAATTTGCGCGAGAGTGCCATCAGCACTATAAAGCCTATGAAAAAGATGATTAAGATGAGGTCTGGACTGTTTATGATGCTCCAGACGAAGCGCAACAGTCGCATGAAACCGCTGAAGAAAAACGGATCTTTTCTGGGAGATGTGTCTTTAACGGTGCCGGAAAAATCATATAGATGATAATCTTCAGGTGCGTAGATATACCATGAAAAACGCGAAACGGGTATATCTACCAAGGGTGGTTCAAAGTTCAGTTTTCCCCGCCACCTGATTTCATCAACAGGTTCTTTCAAGATAATCTGAAGATTCATTTCGACTGGTTCGCCAACTGTCTGGCTCATTTCGAGCGGAATCTGCACTTTTCCGTCGCTTTTGCCTGCTACGAGTTTTACCGACATCCCGTTTCTGAATGCCGAGATCACCTCTGTTCCTGACGCAAGCTGGAGTTGCAGATATTGCTTGTTGTTGTTGCGTATGTTCAAGCTCACCAGGCTGTTACTGCTTTTATTCGTGGTAAAAGTTGTTTTTACCTCCATGCTGTCGGCAACGACGGTCTGTTGAGGCACGTCAAGATAACGCTTTACCGACAGCATGATGTTTGTCGGGCTGATATTGTGACGGTAAGCCAGTAATAAAGGCCTGGTGGCCTTGTCTTTCAGTGGTTGGGGTATTTCAAGGGGATCCAGGGGGTAACTTCCCTGGTTGAGCGGGTTTTGTTCGGTGTTTCCTGGCTGAACTTCGACTGAAGTTAAAGCTTCGACGGCCGTGGTGCCCTGTTCCCTTTCTACGTTAAGTGGTGTGACTTCTGGTATTCCGATCAGAGTGCTGGTTGAATCTACCGGTGCTTCGTAAGAAATTTCGATCTGACAAATATCTTCGCGCCCAGCCATAAAATCGACGCGAAGACGCCTGCTTGCGCCTTCCCGAACCATTCTGTATGTGTGAGGGCGGTCAGCATTGACATAAACGATTTCTGCCTTGTCAGGTATACTGAAGCTGAAGCTTGATACCGGGGCCTTACTGATAGTGTAATCAATGGTTTTAAAAACCTGTATCGAGGTTTCTCCGAGGCTTACAAGAGTGTGTGAACGAGAATACACGAGTGGCTGTGCGAATATTTGTGGCTCATTTGCAGTTTCTCTGGTAATTTCGGCGGTTTCTGATGCGCTGCTGGGAAATTGCTGATCTGTTGTGGCAGGCAGTTCGGGTGTCGTTGCCCGTGCAAATTTGCGGCGCCATTTTATGCTCAAATCACTGTTGGCACCGAGCCAGCCAATGAATTCGCATCCTTTTTCGCCAGGCTGTTTTTCGGCAACGCTGAAATCTTTAAAAGTTGTACTGTCGACAGAAAGAACAAAATCAGAAGCTTTTAACTGCATAAAAGCCAAAGGAATTCTGGCCATGTTGAATTGCATTGTAAACAGGTCATCATTGTTCTGTACCGGGACGACAAAAGAAATCTGGCATTCATGTTTTCCTTTGCCCTTTATTGGCAGAACAAACATCGTGTCTTTCCAGTTATTCTGGCTGAGAGTATCACCTGCTGCCGTCGAGACCTGAAAAACATTCTGAAACATATTCTGGCGGCTCATTTTGCCAAAGTTTACCTGTCGGGTGTTGGCGGCATACCAGCTGGTTTTAAGGGTTGTGGGTTTGCCGTTCAGTTTGACTGATTCTACGGCCAGATTGCCCCAGAAAATCGGTATTTCGTGCCAGGCATCGGTAAAAGTTTCAATATTGAAATGGCCGTCTATAAAGGCAAAATTTTCTTCAAGACGCCCAAAAAAGCGCGCAGAGTTGACCTGGTAAAGAAGGGGTGGCGGGTCGGCGATCGGGGTAGTGGTTGACGCCAGCCATGATTCTTTGGCTTTTTTTAGCGCCTCAAACTCATCAATCGGAAGAATGAAATATTTGCCAATGTCTTGCTGAAGCACCTTATACAGATCTTCATAGGGAACCAGTGTTTTGATCGTACCAATGCCGCTTGCGGGTTGGGCCTGACGGGTTTTTATAAAATCGGGATTCTCCGAAGAATTGGTTATTTCTTCGTTGGCTAAAGGCGCGTCAACTGTCTGATTAAAACTCTGATCGATATTCTGCTGCGTGCTTTGCTGCACGTTTTGTAGCGCGCGAATATTTATTTCGTCAGATGTTGCAGTGTAACACGTCAGGATTGTCAGCAAAAAAACCAGCAAAGAAACCCGAAATTTCATATTTCCCCCTCGTTGATCGCTACTGCCAGAAAATTTCAGATTTTAGTGTACAGCAAAAAGCAGGATCGTTCAATTAAAACTGAAGAGTGGGTATTTGTCTGATTACCGAATGGTTGTGGCTTATTCAGCGCCTTACGATGAGGGGATGAGGGCTATTTTATGCGCCAATGATTGCTCGCAATTAACACGGATGTTTTAAAATAACTTCTAGTAATTGCGATCGAGCGCCATATCTGCTTCAAAGGGAATATAAACCGGCTCAATGATAAGGCGATTTTTTCGTTTGTGAATCTCTGAATCATAATGCTTTTTAACTGTTTTCCAGTTTGAAAACGAAAGAATATCGCGCAGCAGATTGAGGATTCTGCGATGATCATAAAGATTAAAAACCGGAAACTCAACCGTCAGAAGGTCTATCGGAGCAGAACATTCCTGAAATCTTCTGCTCCAGCTCTCGCGAAAATGTCCCTGTGAATCGCAGCAGTTAAGCATTATTATTTTGTATGTGTTGGCCGAAAACTGTGTTGCATCAAGGTCTTCTGAGCCGGCTTTAAAAATCCTGTAAGGCTTTACATGCCTGTCTTCTATCAGATCGCCGTTGCCCGACCGAAAAATATCATCCATGGCTGAAAAGGCCATGCCGCCACCATATCTGGCATGCCCTGAGTAGATTACCAT
Organism: Erysipelotrichia bacterium; assembly: GCA_009928855.1. Lineage (GTDB taxonomy): Bacteria > Muiribacteriota > Ozemobacteria > Ozemobacterales > Ozemobacteraceae > Rifleibacterium. The sequence continues at coordinate 6,815 of SABV01000046.1, forward strand.
GTCGATACTTGGGTCTTCGAGCGCTTTCTGAAAAATAGATTTCGGGTTCTGATTGATCTGTGTGACCATGCCTATTTCTATCAGCACCGGCTTGCCTCTGTAGTAAAGATGCTTGCCGTTAAGGGTTTCGAAAGCGGGAAACGAGCCCATGATTGTGTCGCGAGGGTGATCCCATCCCCAAAAAACAGCAATTCTTAATTTGCCATCGCTGAACATCGCATCATAGTTGGGCTGTCCCTCAGGTGCCGGGTCTTTGAGCCCTCTTTCAACATTGCGACGAACAACTGCGCCATTTAGAAAAATGGCGAACAGCGTTAACAACAAAAAGCTGGTGACTGCATAAAAATTGCGTTTTCGCATAACAGTCAGTAAATCGGCAGAATTTAACTAATTATTTAGCCGTCTGATATTGCTCGAAAACTTTTTTGAATTCCTCAAAGCCGCCCATCCGCTCTATCATAAGGCCCAGACGTTGATGTGGGCGCGCTTTTTCCCTGTAAAAGCCGACGACTTTTTCTATCAGATCCAGTGCCTGCTGGTCATCAAGTTCACAGGCCAGTTCAGTGGCAAGCCGTGGCAGTGCCCCACCGTTGCCGCCAACAAGCAGTTTCCAGCCTTTGGTAAATCCTACCAGACCGATATCTTTAATGCAGGTCTCGGCGCATTGATTGGCGCAGCCACTTACTCCCATTTTCAGTTTTCCTGGCAATTCAACTCCGTGATAGAGGCTGTCTAGTTTGAGACCCATCGCCAGACTGTCTTTTATCCCTCTTTTACAGAATGTGGTGCCGGGGCATGCCTTAACGCTGCGAACACAAAGGCCGATTGCCGCACCCTTATCCATGTTCAGATCTTTCCATACGTTTTCCAGGTCTTCTTCTTTCAGACCCACGATGGCAATTCGCTGTGCACTTGTAACTTTTATGGCGGCCGCATTGTATTTTTCGGCTGTATCGGCGATTTTTCGCAGAGTATCGGGAGTGACGACTCCGCATGGAATATGTGGTGCTACCGCGTAGGTTTCTTTATCTCTCTGGATTATTGCCCCGAGTTCGCCATCTTTAAGCATCTTTATCTCCTTCTGCTTCTTATTCGGTGTATTTATCGTCAATCAGTCTCAGCATAAACCCGCCCGGTGATTGGCTCTGAAGATCTTCGGGCAGCCTGTCATGTTTAACCCCGTCGTAGCAACGAAGAACGGTAAACCGCTTGATAGCTGCCGGCATTCCTGTTGCTGTAAAGCCCGGGTGCCCAGATGCGGGGAAAGGGCCTCCGGAGACGGTTGCCTGACTCTGAGCGCGTTCTGTCGGCATGTGGTTGTTGATCAATTTGCCAGATTTGCGTCTAAGGGCTGGTTCGAGCATGTTGTAAAGCTGGTCGTCATTGCCTGCTTCATGCGCGTAGATGGTTGTATTCATACTGTTTTCGAGAGTTTTAACGACCGCAGCAAACTGTGTTTCGTTTTCGAGAGTTACAAAAATAACGAGCGGGCCGAACGCCTCCTGTTGAAACTGAGTCGAACATTTCAGCCAGGTTTTTATATCTATATGTAAAACGGTGTTCGGGTAAACAAATGGGTTGGGTTGATAAAACTCTTTTCTCGTGAGTTTTCGGGCACCAAGTCGGGTGAAAGTCGTTACCAGCAAATCCAGATTTCTGGCAACATCCTCTGTCAGAAGCGGCTTGCATTGATTAGCGTTGAACTCGTCGGTTATATTTTTTATCAGATTCGAAGATTCTTTAGTTTCAAGCAAAAATACCACGCCTGGTTTGCTGCATGATTGACCGCCATCACTCATAACGGCATGGCACAATTCTTTGCCAAGTTCGACCCTGAATTCGTTGACTGCTTCAGGAAGCCAGAATACCGGGTTTATGCCAGTCATATTGAAAAAGGCGAGGGTGCCTGAATGGTCGGTGCTTTCTTTTAAAAGCATGCCGGCTTTATGACTGCCGGTAAACGCCAGGGCGCCGATCATCGGGTGTGAAACCAGTCGATAGCCCAGATCTTGTGTAGTATTGTAAAAAAACTGAAATAGAGTTCGCGGAAGTTTGAGCTCTTGCAATGCTGCATGAATTATTTGCGCCAGCTTGAGGCATGTCAGTGGGTGGGCGGGATTGCTTTTTGATACAACTGAGTTTCCTGAAGCAATGGCACACGCAAAGTCCATTCCTCCGCACGAATTTCGGCTGAGTGGCATGCTGGCTGGTCCAAATATAAGAACAGGCCCGTGCAAAGCTTCTCTTATTGAACGAATGTTTTTGCGGGTATCTATCGTAGCTTCACGCCATGTGCGGTTAAGGCAATATTGGGCACCTTCCCGTAGCTGCTGAAGCATTTCGGGCAACTCTGTTTTTTCTAATCTTGTGTCTATGGCAAAGCCTGTTTCTGTGTGGGCTGTCTGGCAGATTTCTTCTTTGTTCTGCTCTATTTTGTCGGCGATCAGGTTGAGTAGATCGGCTCTTTTTTGAAACGGAAGGCGATCTATTAAATCACGTTCTGAGCTATCAGCCTGAAGCATTTCATCTATATCAAGAAAACTGGAAACCGGAAAGCTGTCGGGAAGTTGTCTCGCCGTCAGGGGGCTGACAGCTTTGAAAGAAGATACCGGAAAGCTTGCTTCTCGCCATTCTCCATTGACCAATATCGGTTGATGAATCATGCCCTGCTCCTTGCCATACTGTCTGAATATAAAAAGAGATTGTATCACGAAGACACAATCTCTTTAAACCGTTTTCTGTTAAATTGCTTTTAGGCTGCTGTTTCCTGGTTTGTTTTGTTTTCTGCTAATTCTGCTTCGTCTATTTTGAAGCCGCTGGTAACCAGTTTTAGCTCTTCTATGACGTTATGCAGATCTCTATTTATCGATTCGAAAGACTCGGGGCTGAATTTTTTCTGGTCGATTGTCTGACGCAACCTGTCGGCCGTATGTATGAGTTTGTCGATAACTTCACGATCTTTGGCAACCATCTTCTGCAGAGAACAAGACATCTGGTTAAAAGCTTCCTGAAGATCCTGCAGTTCATCGCCATGTCGCAGTTGAATCTGGCTTGTTAAATCGCCCGAAGCAATCAGTTTCGTCGTCTCTTCAAGCCTGAAGACGGGCCCCGCAATCTTGTGTGATACAAATATTGACAGAATGGCAATCGCAAAGATAAATACCACTACCCAACGCAGCAGGATACCGTTCACCGTGTCGAAAATATCTGAAAGTTTGTCAAGGGTGAGGTCGGGAGTATCTGCGATTCTGCTCCAGGATGTGTGATAAATTACCCAGCCAACACCAAACGCCACCAGAAGCATAGTAGAAATTATAATTCCCATGTATCTGAGTTGCAGGCCTGTTTTAATAAGATAGGTCCGTCTTCGATGCTTGTTCATTTGTCATCTCCGGTTTTATGAAAGGTGCAGATCACTTTGCCCCGTTTGTTAAAGCGGTATTCCCCTTTTTCCGGGCAAAGTCTTATTTCGTTAAGAAAACCCTTTTCTTTTAGGGTGTCCAGATCGACACGGTTGTCGATTTCAACTATGCTTTTGGTGTTATTTGCATCGTATTCTTCTACTGCGACCTGAATCCTTTGACGTATTTCGCGGCATGAAATGCCATAAATACCGGATTGCATGTTTACAAACTGTGGAAAAAAGATAAAAATAGACAAAATTATGCCCACAAACAAGAAGACGATTGCGTACAGAGCAAAATTGCCCTGGCGTAGCGCCCGGGCCTGAAAATCTCGCATCAGGTTATTGTTCATTCTCCGTTTCCCGTCATAGGTTTCTCTGGTAAGTTATCGGCAATTTCTGTAAATTCAATCACTCAGAATTTGGCTGTGTGTCATTGCGCAATTGCTCGAGTACCCCGGCAAATCTTTCGGGTAACGCTGCTTCCAATATCATTTCTTTGCCAGAAATCGGGTGCTTAAGAACCAGTCTGCTGCTATGCAAAAAGTGCTCTGCTTTTTTCTCGAAACGTTTGCCGCCATATGTGACGTCGCCCAGAAGAGGATGCCCGGTAAAGGCCATGTGTACGCGAATCTGGTGTGTTCGTCCGGTCATGATTCTGACTTTGACAAGCGTATTGCTTTTGAGATACTCAATTACCTCAAACTGACTGATTGCCATTCTGCCTTTTTCAGAAGAAGTAGCTTTCATACGTTTGCGATGAATCTTGTCGCGTTCGACAGCTACTTCTATTCTACCTTTTCTATTGACAATATGCCCCTGAATAATTGCCAGATATTCTTTTTCGAGCTCATGGCTGGCAAAGGCTTCGGCCAGTTTGCGATGGGCATCCCGGGTTTTTGCCAGAATCATTACGCCGCTGGTTTCTTTATCAAGGCGATGAACTACGCCTGGTCGTGTTGGAGCGCCGATGGGGCTTAGTTTTGTGTGTCCGAGAAGTGCAGAAACAACGGTAGTTTTTTCTTTGCCGGCGCCAGGGTGCACGACAAGCCCTGCCGGCTTATTTATGGCGATCATGTATTTATCTTCAAAAAGTATTGGAAAATCAAGCTCGGTTGCTTTGATTTCCTGCTCTGGTTCGTCGTCTCTGAAGGTTATCCAGATTTTTTCGCCGCCCCTGAGTTTTAAGCTCGACTTTACTGTTTGCCCGTTGAGCTTTATTTCACCGTTTTTAAGCATTTCCTGCGCAAGGGTGCGCGAAATTTCACGGTGTTTCTGGTTGATTGCCAGGTCAAGACGCAAACCGGCCATTTCAGGCTCAACAACCCATTCTTCAACTCTGTTCATAACTGTTAACCCCGGAATCAACTGAATTTTTGTGGCAATAAATCAACCACACAGCTCCGCATAGCAGTAATGCAGATGCTATGAGCTGAGAAGGCGAAAAATGGAAGCAGGTAAAAAAACCGCCCCGTTCATCGCCGCGAATGAATTCTATCAGAAAACGGAAAAAAGAATAAGCAATAAGATAATAGGCCGAAATTATGCCTTTTTTTAGCGGAGTTTTCTGGTAAGTGGTTTTTAGTAAAAAGCTTAGATAAATACTTAATGCTGTCAGAAAAATCATTTCGTATAACTGCGTTGGGTGCCTGTAGCAGCCTGTGGCGTCACTATGTAACCGGTAGATGTGTAAAAAATCTGTGTGGACACCATAGCAGCAGCCGTTTATGAGACATCCAATGCGGCCAATAGCGTGCCCTGCAGCCAGTGATGGCACCATAAAATCGCTTAGGACAGCGGGATCAAGTCTTTTCAGCCTGGTATATATAACAAATGCCGGTATTAGTGTCACAAGAGCCCCAAAAAATACCAGCCCGCCCTCGTGTAGCGCAAAATAATCGCGAACTGAGCTGAACTGAGCTGGAAACAGCAGTATATAGGTCACACGTGCGCCCAGCAGAGACGGAAGAACCATGACCAGTGAAAGATCTACCAGATCGGGCAGGCGTATTTTGCAGCGCCGGCTGTTATAGGCAAAAAGTGCTATGCCGGCAACAAAAGCAAAGACCATCAATACCCCATAGGAGTAAAATGGCAGATCTGTGGGAATCAGCCTGCACGTCATTCTTGATTTTGCTCGAGATTGACGGTGGCAGTGTCAGGCATAATGCGATGCTTGTGCTGTTTGATAATGAGCCGCCAGGCGATACCTGAAAAAAATATGGCACCGATCGCTATGAGCTGCGAAAGTTTGAGACCCATGAATACCTGAGGGTTTTCTGCCCGAAAAAATTCGATGAAAAATCTAAACAGGCCGTAAAGAGACATGCTGGCCAAAAATGCTTCGCCATAATTGCGTCTCAATGGCTTAAACCATTGCATGGCTATAAAAATAAGCAATCCCGAAGCTGATTCATACAGTTGCGTTGGGTGATGTAAACCTGGCCCTGCATGTGTGAATTCAACTCCCCACGGATAATTGCAGGCAGTGCCGTAGCAGCAGCCATTAAAAAAGCAACCAAGACGCGCAAGCATTATTCCCAGAGGCAGACCAAAACCGATGCAATCCATAACCCGCCAGAACGGGAGTTTTCGCACCTTCAGGTAAAGCAGGTCGAAAATGAAGCTGCTGATGACGGCGCCGTAAAATGTCAGGCCGCCCTGTTCGAAAGCGAAAAAATCTGAAAATGTAAGCTTGTCGGGTGTGTATTCAAGCAAAAATAACAGCCTTGAGCCACAAATGCCCACAATAAGCTGGATGATAAGCATGTCAAAAATGGCCTCAGTGTTGAGGGCATCTTTTTTTGCCTCATGAAGAATCCATATCGTGCCAAGCGTGTAGCCGGCTGCTATCAGCAAGCCATATGCGTAAATGTTAAACCATGGGGTTGATAACAATATGGGATACATGCAAAAGGCTCAAGCTGCTGTGGGCGAAAGACCTTCAGAGGCTTCTTCCTCGTCTTCGTCGGGGCTTAAAAAGAAGATGTCGATGAATAACATGAATACCCCCACGTCAATGGCGATGTCGGCAACATTAAAGACCGGAAAATCGAACGAACCGAAACGAAAGAGAAAAAAGTCTACCACAAAACCGTAGATAATTCTGTCGTAAAGATTGCCGATCGCGCCGCCAACCAGTAGTGCCAGAGCCCATCGGGTCAGGCGCTCTTCTTCGGGAAGCTTGAGACTGTAGTATGCGATGATGATTATCATGGTCAGAGCCATGATGATTGGTGGCAGTCGCCAGTCTGGAAACCAGCCAAAGGCTACCCCGGGGTTTTTTACATAGGTGAGGCTGAAAAAATTATCAAGAATATTGATGGGCAACTGGTGTGAATTGTTAATTACAAGCAGTTTGGTTGCCCGGTCGAGCATAAAAAATATCAGAGCGTAGAGTAATACAGAAGGTGAGCGCAAATGATACCCGATATTTCTTACTACATACAATGGGTAAGCGACTACAGTATATATACCCGTCATTATCAGTGTGGCTATCCAGGCTGATGCGTTTCTTATTGGTTTCATAGTTTCCCTGAAAGTAAGATGACGATTCGAAATCTTCAAGCTATTCGGCAGCTTTCGAATAATTATGAACGAAAAAATGAAAAAAATGCAGGTCAGTTTAATGGCTAAGTTTGGTGAACATATCTGCCGATACCCCTAGAGTACTTTATATAAGGCAAAAAATCTGGAGGTCACAGATCAGTTATGAAGTCTTATCATCGCTTGCATGAAAATTCATGGCTGCTGCTTGTTTTTTTGGTGGCAGTCGCTTTTCTTTCCGCCGGGTGTTCATCGAGCTCGTCAGATTCCGGCGGCAACCTGAACCCCTTGGGTGCATACCAGCCCGAAGGCACTACGAGCGGCCTGGTTGTTGACGGGGTAATTAAAAATCCCGGAGAGATTGATTCTCCTATTGTTACGGTTCCAACTGACGGAACGACAATTGATGGGCATGAAAATGCTCCTTTGCTTGATAATATGCATCCCGGTTGGCAGCAGGCTGCATGCTTGAGTTGCCACAACGATGCTTCGCGCAACCCTGACCATAGTTATACAGATGCAAGCTTGTGTTACCTGTGTCATGGAACCAATGGTCTGCCAGGGTTTGGCGACAACGTGCCACCGGTGATAAGTGGCGTTGTGATCAACCCGACAGAAAGTATCGTAACGATAAGCTGGAAAAGCGATGAAGAATGCACCAGCCGCCTTGTTCTCAGAACACTTGGTGGCGATCGGCTTGAGTTTCCTGTCAGTATGACCTACAAAACCAGTCATAAATATGAAATCGCCGGTCTGGTGCCCGAAACCTATTATACGTATGAGTTGATCTGCACCGATAAGAGCGGTAACAAATCAACTTCTGCAAATTTCGGAATTCTCTCGTTTACGACTCCTGCCAAAACAACAAGCACGACAACTACTACCACCTCCACCGGCACTGATACCACCACTGATAATTTTTTCTCAAACGTAGCGATTGAGGCAGATGGTCCATTTGCTGTGAGAATTAAGTTTAAAGTCTCTTCTCCTTCGACTTGTGAAGTTTTCTTTCTAGACAAGGCAACCGGAACTCTTGCCGAACAGGAAAACCTGGGCAACGTTACTTCTGAATACGATAAAAAACTGAGTGGTTACGCGGCCGGTTCAGTTTTTCTCATTGTTGTTCAGGCAACAGAAACCGGTACCGGCAAGACCTACAATACCGCCAAATATGAGGTAAAGATCGAAGATTTGTGACATAGACGAATTTCGTTTTCTCAATTTACTGTTTATCTGTGACTTTACGAGCCCCCTGTCTGGGGGCTTTTTTTATGCTCTAAAAACCATGTTCAGCGTAAAAAACGAACGGTGCCATGCCATTTCTCATGCTGAAAAAACAGTGTTTTTAAAGCATGTGGAATATGCCAGAAAAGCGTGTGGTAAGTACAAACTGAAGGCTTGATATCCAGAACTTTTATAGTATACTTGGCCAGTGAAATCCTGAGGCCTTCTTCAAAATGACCTGAAATGTTGAATAAGGCTCCTGGTCTTTGTTGAAAAGCTTTTACAATGATTAAAAAGACGAATAGTATTTCAATAATGGGAGAAATGATATGAAGAAAGAAAATGTTAAGGTCGCGATCTGGGGATTTGGTGCCATGGGCAGTGGTATGGCCGAGGTTTTGCTGCGCAAAAAAGGCGTAGACATTGTCGGTGTATGTGATATTCACCCTGATCGCGCGGGTAAGAGTATGTTTGAAGTTCTGAATATGCCAATAGCACATCACAAAGATGTGATTATTCAGAATGACATACATAAAGTTGTCAGCAAAAAATCAGCAGATGTTCTTCTGCTCGCAACTGACAGTTTTACAAGCAAAGCCTTCGACAAGATCAAGACAATTGTCGAATTGGGCATTAACGTTATTACTACCGCTGAAGAGATGGCTTATCCGAAGGCTAAAGAGCCGAAACTGGCTGCTGAAATTGATCGTCTGGCTAAGGCAAATGGTGTGAGTGTTCTGGGAACAGGCATAAATCCAGGGCTGATAATGGATCTTCTTGTGGTTCTTATGAGCGGGGCCTGCACCGACGTTGAATATGTTAAGGCTGAGCGTGTAAACAGCCTTTCTCCATTTGGTCCCGCTGTTATGGAAGAGCAGGGCGTGGGGATTACCCTGGATGAGTTTAATAAGCAGTCTGCATCAGGCCACCTCGCCGGCCATGTTGGCTTCAACGAATCGGTTAACATGATCTGTGATGCAATCGGTTGGAAATTGGATAAACCGGTCGAGCAGACCATGGAGCCGATTGTTTCCAAAGTGTTGCGCAGAACTAAATACGCTGAAGTGAAGCCAGGTAATGTTGCCGGTTGTACTATGAAGGGTTTTGGCCATGTAAATGGCAGGCTTGCGGTTGAAATGATTCACCCCCAGCAGATCGAACCCGAACTTGAAGGTACAGATACCGGTGATTATGTTGTTATTAAGGGAACGCCCAATGTCAATCTCTCCAATAAACCCGAAATTCCTGGCGGCATTGGTACTATAGCAATGTGCATCAATATGATTCCGCAGATTATCAATGCGCGCCCGGGTCTTCATACCATGATCGATCTGCCGGTTCCGCGTGCTATAATGGGCGACATGCGCGAACAGATTTATGACTGAGTTCTAATTGGTATTTTTTGACAGAGGCAGAAATATATTGTTTCTGCCTCTTTTTCTGTATCTGTATCGCTTTCTGGTCGACAAATCTTCAACGCTATTTTTCGGGGATTGCAGGGCTCTTGAAATGCCTTTATAAATCTGGTATAACCAGAGGTTATGAAAATTTTAATATCTTTTACTGATGGCGGTAACCCTCATGGGATGGTTTGATAAGCTTACCCGTCCCAGACGGGATGTCCCCTCCGATCTCTGGAAAAAGTGTCCTGCCTGCGGAGAGGTTCTTCTTATAAAAGATCTTGCCAAGAATCTTTATCTCTGCAGTAAATGTGACAATCACCTGCGAATGCCCCTCTGGGACAGAATTGCTTTGCTTACCGATGATAATTCGTTTGTAGAAATAAATTCGAATATGCGCTCTCTCGACCCTCTCGAATTTGTTGATTCGAAGCCTTACCCTGAGCGACTCGCCGAGTCTATACAAAAGACCGATGTGAATGAAGCTGTTACCACAGGGCGTGCGACCATGTCTGGCGTTAAAATTCTGCTGGGTGTCATGAATTTTGAATTCATGGGCGGCAGCATGGGCTCTGTAGTTGGTGAAAAGCTGACGGCAATACTGGAGACCGGGGTTGCAGAAAAAACTCCGGTCGTAATTGTTTCTGCCAGTGGTGGAGCCAGAATGCAGGAGGGCATTTACTCTCTTATGCAGATGGCTAAGACTTCGGCTGCTATAAAACGTCTTAATATGGCTTCTATTCCGTATATCTCAATTTTGACCGATCCGACTACGGGCGGCGTTTCTGCCAGTTTCGCCAGTCTGGGTGATGTGAACATCGCTGAACCAGGCGCTCTCATCGGATTTGCCGGCCCCAGGGTAATTGAACAGACGATCAGGCAAAAATTACCTGAAGGTTTTCAGCGTTCGAAATTTTTAATGGAACATGGAATGCTTGATTGTGTTATTCACCGTCGGGTTCTCAAAAGCACTATTGTCAGAATTTTGCGCTTACTATGCAACTGACCGGGAGACAACATGCCAGTAGATTTTGAATTTGAAAAATCGATTATTGAACTTGAAGCAAGAATCAAAGAACTTCAGACTATTTCAGAGTCTGGCAAAGTTGATCTCTCTCGGGAGATTCAGTCGATTGTCGAGAAAGTCGATACTCTCAAAACCGACGTTTACGGAAACCTCGAGCCATGGCAGATTACTCAGGTAGCTCGTCATATCAACAGGCCATCGACTATTGATCTTATAAAGCTTTTGTGTGGCGAAGAGTTTGTCGAATTGCATGGAGACAGGCTTTTTGCCGACGATTCAGCAATAGTTTCTGGAATTGGCCGCATTGGCGATCATCGAGTCATGATAATTGGTCACCAGAAAGGCCACGACACAGAAGAGAATATTTTTCGTAACTTTGGTATGCCCCACCCGGAAGGCTATCGCAAAGCTCTGCGCATGATGCGCACTGCAGAACGCTTTGGTTTGCCAATCATAATTTTTATCGACACTCCCGGTGCTTTTCCTGGCATTGGTGCTGAAGAACGCGGGCAAAGTGATGCCATCGCCAGAAACCTGGCTGAAATGTCTGGTGTCAGGGTGCCAATTCTCTGCTTTGTGACTGGCGAAGGTGGTAGTGGTGGTGCGTTGGCAATCGGGGTTGGCGACCGGGTATTTATGTTTGAATTTTCTGTCTATTCGGTTATAACGGCTGAAGGCTGTGCTGCAATTCTCTGGAATGATCCGACAAAAGCCAAGGAAGCTGCTGCCGCCATGAAACTTCGAGCCAGCAATCTGCTTGAAGCAGGTGTTATCGATGACATCCTTCCAGAACCCCTTGGAGGCTCTCACCGCAATCATCAGAGGGCAGCCGAAGAAATAAAAAAACAGATCGATAAACATCTGCCTATATTAATGGCGATGACAGCCGATAATTTAGTAGAGCAACGCTATAAAAAGTTTCGCGCTATAGGTAGATTTAGTTGCGAAGAGGAGCTGGAACATGCCTAAGAACAGGACTAAAACGGGCGAAACGGCAGGAAAGACAGATCAGCCTGCAGATAACAAAAAGAAAACTGCAGCAGAAGATATTAAGATTGCTTCGCCTTATCGCAAGCGTTGTGACGAAGATGTAGTCGACAATCAGGACGAAAGGGAAAAGCGCAAGGAAGAGTCTATTTTTGACGATTCAGTCAAACTTTATCTTCAGCAGCTTACCAAACTTAGTCTTGCCACTCATGCTCAAGAAAAAGATTTTGCCCGTAGAATCCTTGAAGGCGACCATGAAGCCCGCGAAGCCCTTATTACAGCGAATCTTCGTCTGGTTGTAAGTATTGCGAAAAAATATACAAACCGTGGTCTGCTTTTTCTTGACCTTATACAGGAAGGCAACCTCGGCCTTTTGCGATCAATCGAAAAATTTGACTATACAATGGGCTATAAATTTTCGACTTACTCTACCTGGTGGATACGTCAGGCCATTACTCGCGCTCTGGCAGAACAATCTCGTGTTATTCGCATTCCTGTTCACATAATGGAAATTGTTAACAAGGTTCGTAAGCAGATCAGAATCTTTGTTCAGGAAAAAGGCCGCGAGCCTACCATGGATGAGCTTTCTCTTAAAGTTGATTTGCCCGTTGAGCGCATCGAAGAAGTGGTGAGACTCACCCAGGAACCGGTTTCTCTGGAAATTTCTGTGGGTAACAAGGAGGACACCTCGCTTGAAAATTACATTTCTAACGATGATGCCGTCAGCCCAGAAGAGGCTGTTATAGACTCTTTGCTTCACGACCAGATAAACAGGGTTCTTGAGTTTTTGACAGAGCGCGAACAGATGGTTTTAAAACTCAGGTTTGGTCTTGATGATGGTATACCCCGTTCACTTGAAGAAATCGGGCGAATACTTGGAGTTACGCGTGAGCGCGTGCGACAGGTTGAAGAAAAGGCTCTCAAAAAGCTGAGAACAAACTCTGCGCCGCCTTTAAAAGATTATTACAATCGCTGATTAGCGGGCTGCCT